>NZ_JBEOPJ010000004.1:0-293285 GCF_040309945.1 Shewanella sp. AC34-MNA-CIBAN-0136
GGTGCGCGTGGGAGGAGTCGAACCTCCGACCGCCTGGTTCGTAGCCAGGTACTCTATCCAGCTGAGCTACACGCGCATAAATTGGGTTTTTAGTGAAACATGAAATGGTGCGCGTGGGAGGAGTCGAACCTCCGACCGCCTGGTTCGTAGCCAGGTACTCTATCCAGCTGAGCTACACGCGCATTCATGTTTAACACTTTAATAGATAATGGTGCGGATGGGAGGAGTCGAACCTCCGACCGCCTGGTTCGTAGCCAGGTACTCTATCCAGCTGAGCTACATCCGCATCGTATATCTATTGTAAGAAATGGCGGAGAAGGAGGGATTCGAACCCTCGATGGGATTTAAAGCCCATACTCCCTTAGCAGGGGAGCGCCTTCGGCCACTCGGCCACCTCTCCGTTTCTTGGCGCACATATTACTGTTTGATGAAAATAAGTCAAACCCTTTTTAGGAAACCTAACTTCATTTGGAGTGTTTTTAAGCACATTGGAGATAATAGACTCAAATCTTGATGAAAACAGTCGTTTTTTGATGAATATTCTTTTTAATTTACAGACATAATCTCATTAAACCTCTGTTCGTCCGACAAGCGTTTTAAGGTTTTTAACCAAAGATATAATTAAACACATCGTTGATTTAAACAACCTAGCCTAGTCATTGGGTGATTTATACTCACTATTACAATTCAACATCATATTAACCAATATCGACAATAGCCGCAGAATGCCATTTAGGAAGATTAATTTGCTATAGCTTGCACGAGATTACGATGGGATTTGTATTGATCAACGATTCCCATTACAACGCTATAATCAAGATGAATTAAGCACATTTAAATAATGACTCGTTAAAAAAAATGGTTTGATACCAATTTTTAGCTACAAATAGCATCCAGTGATAATTCAACACGAGTAAAATAAATACGTTAGTCGGATGTAAATAAATGACGACTCATTTATGGATGCGTTTAACAAACTGAATCAGTGTGTTAAAAAGTGCTTTGTGAGAGCCTCATTCATTCCACTTCAGTCTTGTATCAACTTAAGGGGAAATTGTCCTGCTTACACCAATAACCTTAAATTGGAGCTGTGAGGTACTCTACGCTAGAGCTAATGTAACCTCAACGCAGAATAACAGATGGGTAAATTGATAAACGTAGAATGTTTACTGGTCACTCATATTTAAATTGACTCGTTATTATTTGAATTTGGTTCTAAATTTAGCTCTGCATTTGGGTTAACCCAGCGAAATGACACGTAACTAGCGGGTCTTTTAATTGAAGCAATCGCATAAACAAAGGACCGTTTGATGACAGTGAAAATTCCGAGCAGAGGTTAACGAATAAGGGCTGATTAAACTAAAGCGGTAATGCCACTACAATACAAAAACAAAAAAGCCAGCAAATGCTGGCTTTAATGATATCGACATCATCTGTCGAAGTTAGTAATTACCACCTTCAGAAGGGGTACCTGACTTCTCAGACTGAATACGTTGGTAGATCTCTTCACGGTGAACAGATACTTCTTTAGGTGCATTTACACCAATTCGTACCTGATTACCTTTAACACCTAGTACAGTAACGGTGACTTCATCACCGATCATTAATGTTTCGCCTACTCGACGAGTCAAAATTAGCATTCGAAAGCTCCTTTAAGTTCAATCTGCATAACACGCTTTGTCCGTAATATGCGCTCATTATAAGGTCTGCTTTACATAAAATCATAGTATCAATTTCTGAATACATCAGTTTATAAAGCAAATTCTCTTAGGAAATCATAAAACTTGACGATTAGTCGTCTTTTAAAACGAGATTACCGTAAATTATTAACATTAACGGTATAAGACTCAGTAGCTAAACAATCCAATACGGCAAACCAACAACAAAAACGATAGGAATTGAAAAGCAATATTACATTAGAGTACTACACATAAGTACAATAATAAGCATTGTCCAACGCTAACAATCTTTTTAAACGCTTTTACTGTTAGCAAGTTAGTTCACTATGCCAAATCTACTCATAGCACTCAAGTTATAAAGTCACATATCTTAGACTTTATAACTCAATTGCCATAAAAAACGCTAATCTACAGATTTCATTAACTTAAACGTTCGTTTACCCAGGGCTCTACAAGGGCTAACGCTGCGGCTAAATTCTCAGGTTGAGTACCGCCAGCTTGTGCCATATCAGGACGTCCACCGCCTTTACCGCCAACATGCTGTGCAACCATTGCGACTAACTCACCCGCTTTAACCTTCTTGGTTAAATCGTTGCTGACCCCAACAATTAAATTAACTTTTCCGTCTTTAGCAGTACCGAGCACAATAATCGCAGATTTTAACTTTTGCTTCAGCTCATCTTGTAAACCACGGAGTGAACCTGGGTCAATACCATCAAGCTGCTTAACTAAAAGTTTAACACCATTGATCTCAACCGCATCACCGGCCATATCGGCACTGGCAGCGGCGGCTAACTTATCTTTTAATTGAGATAAATCTTTTTCTAATTGCTTCACTTTATCTAGCTGAGCTTTTAACTTAGCCACTACTGAAGCACTATCGGATTTCAACAGTTGTGCGGCTTCATCCAACATGGATTGCTGTTCGGCAATATAAGCCATTGCAGCAATACCCGTAACAGCTTCAATACGACGCACACCTGCGGCAATACCGTTCTCAGAAGTAATTTTAAATAAACCAATATCACCAGTGCGGCCAACATGAGTACCACCACACAGTTCGATAGAGAAATCACCCATAGTGACAACACGTACTTGGTCATCGTATTTCTCACCAAACAATGCCATTGCACCTTTTTCTCTGGCTTCATCAATGCCCATTTCAGTGGTACAAAGTTCGTGGTTTCGACGAATTTGGGTATTAACTAAATCTTCTACAGCTTTCAATTCCGATGGCTTAACCGCTTCAAAATGAGCGAAGTCAAAGCGTAAACGCTCAGGATTAACAAGTGAACCTTTTTGGGACACATGTGAGCCTAACACCTGACGTAATGCAGCATGCAATAAGTGGGTAACAGAATGATTTAATTGCGTACGATGACGTAACTTTTTATCCACCTGCGCGGTTAACTGCTGGCCTATAACTAATTGACCTTGAGCTAATTGGCCTTGGTGCCCCGAAGCTGGACCAAATTTTTGAGTGTCTGCAACGGTAAATACTACGCCATCAGCGGTCAGCAGACCTTTATCACCAACCTGTCCACCAGATTCTGCATAAAATGGAGTATTGTCTAGTACGACGACGGCATCTTGACCCGCTATCACGGTATCAACCGCTTTACCGTCAACATATAAAGCAATCACATTAGGCTGACCAGTTAACTCGGTATAACCACTGAATGCGGTTTCTGCATCGATAATTAATTGGCTATTATAATCAGCGCCAAAGTTACCCGCCGCTTGTGCACGGCTTCTTTGCTCAGCCATTGCTACCTCAAAACCTGCCTCATCAACGTTAATATCACGTTCACGGCAAACATCTGCAGTTAAATCGACAGGAAAACCATAGGTGTCATACAGTTTAAATAAGGTGTCACCATCTAAAGTATCACCTTGCAAGCTATTCAACGCGCCGTCTAAAATAACTAAACCGCGCTCAAGAGTGCGAGCAAACTGCTCTTCTTCCGCTTTTAAGGCTTTTTCAACAATAGCTTGAGTTTGTTTTAAGCCAATGGCGGCATCGCCCATTACGCTAATAAGTGTTGGCACAAGTTTGTAGAAGAATGCGTCATTAGCACCCAGCTTGTTACCATGACGGACTGCACGACGAATAATACGGCGCAACACATAACCACGCCCTTCATTTGATGGCATAACACCATCAGCAATTAAAAATGCACATGAACGAATATGGTCAGCAATAACGCGCAGAGATTTATTTTCTAAATCAGTTACACCGATAATTTCAGCTGTTTTGGCAATAAGTTGTTTAAAAATATCGATTTCGTAGTTTGAATGCACGCCTTGCATAATCGCAGCAATACGCTCAATACCCATACCAGTATCAACAGAAGGTTTTGGCAATGGCAACATTTCACCGTCAGCCTGACGGTTGTATTGCATAAATACAATGTTCCAAATTTCAATAAAGCGGTCACCGTCTTCTTCAGGCGTGCCAGGACGGCCACCCCAAATATGATCACCATGATCGTAGAAAATTTCACTACAAGGACCACAAGGACCAGTGTCACCCATCTGCCAGAAGTTATCTGACGCAAAAGCCCCGCCTTTGTTATCACCTATGCGGATCATATTTTCCGCTGGCACGCCTATTTTTTGAGTCCAAAGATCATATGCTTCATCATCGGTTTCATAAATAGTGACACATAAGCGTTCTTTTGGCAGTTTGAGTGTTTCGGTTAGGAAGGTCCATGCAAAACGAATTGCATCTTCTTTGAAATAATCGCCGAAACTAAAGTTGCCTAACATTTCAAAAAAAGTATGGTGACGAGCGGTATAACCCACGTTATCTAAATCGTTATGTTTGCCACCTGCGCGCACACAACGTTGTGAAGTTGTCGCTCGGGTGTAATTGCGTTTATCCATGCCGAGAAACACATCTTTAAACTGGTTCATACCCGCATTGGTGAATAACAGTGTTGGGTCATTTGTGGGAACAAGCGAGCTGCTATCAACAACCTGATGTCCGTTATCTTCAAAGTACTTTAAAAAAGCGCTTCTTAACTCTGCTGTAGTCTGAAACATGAAATGGCCCTGAATATAGAAAATACGAAAGTAACGAGCTTGGCATGCAAGCCTGTAAATGTAAGCATTATATACTGAATTTACGTCAACATGCGAGATGAGTGGCTCGATTATCCTCTGAGCATAAACCGATAATAATAGTTATTGATAAGCGATCTCACCGACTAAGATTAACTAAGCTCAACTCGAGCTAATAAACACCTCCCGAACAGCCCGTTACCCAACTAACGACGTTAAATTAAAAGGCAATTGGCTCGTTGCTGGCGGCAAGACTGCCTTGTGAGTAAGCAAATGGTCAGCTTGAGATTGCAGATTAATAACAAACCTTTGTTGTCGAGTGTTCGGTCTGTTATCCACATTTGAAGTGAGCTAAATGCCGTCTAATTTAACCAGATAAACCTCCGCTATCACGATAAAAAGAGCGTGGTTATAGTAACAAATTAGCTTTTAAACCAATTGAAGAAGGTAACTGCAGAACTAATAGATTGTTTGGCAAACAGTGTGATTTTAAATGCTAAATAATTCAGAACTAAATCATTAAAAGTATGGGCATTAAAGCTATGTGGGATTATTCAAAGTAACGCAGAGTAGCGGATATGACTCAATAACCCTGAGATTGACAATAATCGAGTACTAGAGATTTTTCACATATCAACGTTTTTAACGTTGCAGTTTTTAACGTTGCAGTTTTTAACGTTGCAGTTTTTAGCGTTATAATTTTAGCGTTATCGTTTTTAGGGTTATCGTTTTTAGGGTATAACAACAGGGGCTTTTAGCGAGGAATATTCGCGGCGCGCAAGATGCGCTACCGCGATAGATGTAACTGACTGACTAGCTTAGAATACTTCACCCGTTTCAAGGTCAATATTCTCATCACTTTCTGTTTTAGAATCTGATGCATTAGCACCACCATTCAATAACATCGCACGTAAAGTGGTATTAATTTCACTGGCAATGACGGGGTTTTCAGTCAAGAATTTACCTGCATTAGCACGGCCTTGACCAATTTTCTCGCCTTTGTAGCTATACCAAGCACCCGCTTTATCAACTAACTTGTGCGCAACACCTAGATCGACTAATTCACCAGTACGGTTAATACCTTGTCCATAAAGGATTTGGAATTCAGCTTGCTTAAATGGAGCCGCAATTTTGTTTTTAACCACTTTAACGCGGGTTTCATTACCGACAACTTCATCGCCGTCTTTAATGGCACCGGTACGACGAATATCTAAACGTACTGAAGCGTAGAACTTTAGTGCATTACCACCGGTAGTTGTTTCTGGGCTACCAAACATCACACCAATTTTCATACGAATTTGGTTAATAAAAATAAGCAAAGTATTTGATTGCTTAAGATTACCAGCCAGCTTACGCATAGCTTGGCTCATCATACGAGCGGCAAGGCCCATATGTGAATCACCAATTTCACCTTCAATTTCAGCTTTTGGCGTTAACGCTGCAACAGAATCGACCACAATAACGTCTACAGCACCAGAACGAGTTAACGCATCACAAATTTCTAACGCTTGTTCGCCAGTATCTGGCTGTGAACAAAGTAAGTTATCAATATCTACGCCTAACTTTTTCGCATAAATTGGGTCAAGAGCATGTTCAGCATCAATAAACGCACAAGTTTTACCTTCGCGTTGCGCTGCGGCAATCACTTCAAGAGTTAACGTCGTTTTACCTGATGATTCTGGACCGTAAATTTCAACGATACGTCCCATTGGCAAACCGCCCGCACCGAGTGCGATATCCAATGAAAGCGAACCGGTAGAGATAGTTTCAACATCCATTGTGCGATCTTCGCCCAACTTCATAATTGAGCCTTTACCAAATTGCTTTTCAATTTGGCTTAAAACGGCGGCTAGTGCTTTCTCTTTATTTGGATCAACCTTCATTATAAAACCCTCTTAAGGCATTCAATACGTTTAGTAAAATGCTATTTCGACTTAGGTGAAGTGACGTGAATCATTTCAATATGTTCATCAGTATACTGTATAGTCATACAGTATCAAGTGCTGAGCTGATTTTTTTTTAAACCTTTGAGAATTGATCATTTACATCAATATTTTATCCTCATAAAATTTTTTGTTTGAATCTATTTATACGCTGGGGGCAAATATTGTTAAGATTAGCCCCATAAGATTTACGTCCTACGATTGATTAATAGTGAAGTGTTCATAATGACAGTGATTGATACCAGCGATTTAGAAAAACACACCCCGATGATGCGCCAGTATTTGGGCTTAAAAGCGGCCCATCCTGATATGTTATTGTTTTATCGAATGGGTGATTTTTATGAGCTGTTTTACGATGATGCTAAACGCGCTTCTGAAATGCTGGGTATTTCACTGACGGCTCGTGGAAAAAGCGGCGGTGACCCGATTCCCATGGCAGGCATTCCATATCACGCTGTCGAAGGCTATTTAGCAAAATTAGTTAACATTGGTCAGTCTGTAGCCATTTGTGAGCAAATTGGTGATCCAGCCACATCAAAAGGCCCTGTTGAGCGCCAAGTGGTGCGCATTGTTACCCCTGGCACCTTAACTGACGAAGCTCTACTGCAAGAAAAACAAGACAATTTATTGGCAGCACTGTATCAGGGTAAAAGCGGTTTTGGTTACGCGACTTTAGACATTTCGTCTGGTCGTTTTGTTGTTGCAGAATTACCCACTCGTGAAGCTTTAGAAGCCGAATTGCAGCGGACTAATCCAGCAGAGTTACTTTACAGTGAAGATTTTGCTGACATGTTATTAATCAATAACATGAAAGGTATCCGTCGTCGCCCAGAGTGGGAGTTTGATTACGACACGTGTATTAATTTACTGCTCAATCAATTTGGCACCAAAGATTTGCACGGTTTTGGTATTACTGATGCACGATTGGCGTTACAAGCTGCAGGTTGTTTAATGCAGTATGTAAAAGATACCCAAAAGATGGCGTTACCACATATCAACTCGATTGTGCGCTTTAATCAATCTGAATCTATTATTTTAGATGCCGCAACTCGACGTAATTTAGAGTTAACTCAAAATTTATCTGGCGGGCGAGAAAATACCCTCTCATGGGTATTAGATAATACCGCAACCCCTATGGGTAGCCGTATGTTACAACGCTGGATCCATGAACCATTACGCAATCGTCAAACTATTCAATATCGCCATAGCGCAGTCAGTGAACTCATTGAACAAGACTTATATCAAACCTTACATGAGCAACTAAAAAGCTTAGGTGATATCGAACGTATTATGGCTCGTTTAGCACTACGCAGTGCCAGACCACGTGACTTTTCACGTTTAAAGCAAGCACTAACGCTTCTGCCAGAAATCCAGCAAACATTAGCAACATGCCAACAACCTCGATTAAATACGTTAGTGCAATTACTGGGTGAATTCCCTGAACAACATGATTTATTAGAACGCGCTATTGTAGACAACCCTCCCATGTTAATTCGTGATGGTGGCGTTATCCGTACTGGCTATAATAATGAGTTAGATGAATGGCGTAAGTTGAGTGAAGGCGCCAGTGATTATTTAGTCGAACTTGAAGCTCGTGAGAAACAACAAACGGGGATTAACACCTTAAAAGTCGGCTATAACCGAGTTCATGGTTACTATATTGAAGTTAGCCGTTTACAGTCAGATAGAGTGCCACTGAGCTATCAGCGTCGTCAAACACTCAAAGGCACCGAACGATATATCACCCCAGAATTGAAAGAATACGAAGAAAAAGTACTTTCAAGCCAAGGCAAAGCACTCGCGCTTGAAAAACAACTGTGGGAACAACTTTTTGACTTATTGTTACCTAAATTACAAGAATTACAGCAGTTTGCAACGGCTGCTGCCGAGTTAGATATATTAAGTAACTTTGCCGAACGAGCACAATTATTTAATTATCAATGCCCACAAATGACCCACGATATTGGTATTAATATTGAAGCGGGCCGCCATCCAGTCGTTGAACGAGTTAGCCAAGCAGCATTTATTGCTAATCCGGTAGCGTTAACACCACAGCGCCAAATGCTTATTGTCACAGGCCCGAATATGGGCGGTAAATCTACCTATATGCGTCAAGTTGCATTGATTACATTGATGGCACATATCGGCTGTTTCGTTCCAGCAGACCATGCTCAAATTGGTGAAATCGACCGGATTTTCACCCGTATTGGTGCATCAGATGATTTGGCATCGGGCCGATCAACCTTCATGGTTGAAATGACCGAAACGGCTAATATTTTACATAATGCTACTGCAAACAGTTTAGTGTTGATGGACGAAATAGGTCGCGGCACCTCGACTTATGATGGTTTAGCGCTCGCTTGGTCTGCTGCTGAATATCTAGCCAAAAACGTCAGTGCACTGACATTATTTGCTACTCATTATTTTGAGTTAACCCAATTGCCCGAGCTGTTACCGTCAGTCATTAATGTTCACTTAGATGCAATAGAACACGACGACACAATTGCCTTTATGCATTCGGTACAAGAAGGTGCGGCAAGTAAAAGTTATGGCCTACAAGTTGCGGCCCTAGCGGGTGTGCCTGCATCAGTCATTAAAGCGGCAAAACATAAGCTTCATCAACTTGAAAACCGAGATATGACATTATCTCAACAGAACCCAACTCAAGTAAGTATGAACTTATTACCTCCGATACCAGAGACCTCACCCGTGTTGGAAAAGTTAGCCAAAATTAATCCAGACGAGTTGACACCTAAACAAGCGTTAGATTATTTATATGAGTTAAAGCGATTAAGTCACACGAACACCGAGCACCGAAATTAACTGGCCAAGTGAATTATTGAACTGTGGAAGCCTGCAAAGGCTTCCATTTCAATGACGTATTAGGTGTGACATCAAACGAGTAACGCCCCTGAAATACGATGAAATGAACCAACAGTATGAAAATACTATCAGTAATACCTAGGTTATATCGTCAAGTTGCCACTACACAACGCTTAAATTAAGTTGGCGATTGGTAGGATAAACCTAAGCGCATGAGCAAAATTAAAATGCTCATATAGGTTTTAACCCTAATATCGCAATACCTTAATTGACCTTATTGACACATTAATGATGACATATCATTTGTGTGTTGATGATAGTCAACCGCCTAATATTCACAATAAACGTTCACTGTCCATTAATCTCTGAATAATGCTTCAACCGACAGTCCTTGCGCCCCAAGTAAGTCTTTTAAGCGTTTAAGCGCTTCGACTTGAATTTGACGTACACGCTCACGTGTTAAACCAATTTCGGCACCGACATTCTCTAATGTTGAAGGTTCATATCCGAGTAAACCAAAACGTCTTGCTAACACTTCGCGTTGTTTAGTATTTAATTCGTTTAACCAGCCTACTATCGAATTAGATAAATCTTCATTTTGTACCCGATAATCAGGGCCAACGGAATCATCATCAGCAATAACATCTAATAATGCCTTCTCATTATCGCCACTCAGAGGCGAGTCTACCGAAGTAATTCTTTCGTTTAACTTCAGCATACGGCTAACATCACCGGTCGACACATCTAACTTTTCGGCGATTTCTTCTGCGGTCGGTTCGTGATCAAGTTTTTGGACAAGCTGTCTTGCTGTACGCAAGTACACATTTAATTCTTTTACAATATGAATTGGTAAACGGATAGTGCGAGTCTGGTTCATGATCGCCCGTTCAATGGTTTGTCTGATCCACCACGTTGCATAAGTGGAAAAACGGAAACCACGCTCAGGATCAAACTTTTCAACCGCTCGAATTAAGCCTAAATTGCCTTCTTCGATCAGATCGAGCAGCGCTAAACCACGATTGTTATATCTTCTGGAAATTTTAACAACAAGACGGAGGTTACTTTCTATCATGCGGTTGCGAGACTTTTCGCAGCCTTTGAGGGATTTACGTGAAAAAAACACTTCTTCCTCTGCTGTCAGTAGCGGAGAAAAACCTATTTCACCTAAATATAATTGAGTAGCGTCTAAGTTTTTTTGTAAGTCATCTTGGACTTTTTCTTCAATATCAAGTTGTTGCACCAAATCGCGTTTACCGGTTGCAACTTCTGGTGGTTGTTTAGCTAGATCGACAAGATATTCTGCTGAAGCAGTATTATTTTTGCGGCTCATAATTGCTCTCCCAAACCTAATTTGTGGTATTTAATCTACTTCACTTGCTTATCCTCCGTTATTTATGTTGCTAAACAATTACTGTTTAGGTAGATATCGTAATGGGTTGACAGACTTACCATGAAATCGTACTTCAAAGTGAAGCATAACTTGGTGTGTCCCGGTACTGCCCATTTTTGCAACTGTTTGTCCTGCACTCACATATTGCTTTTCTTTAACCAATATCGTGTCGGCATGCGCATAAGCACTTAAAAAATCATCATTGTGTTTGATAATAACTAAGTTGCCATACCCGCGCAGTGCATTACCGGCATACACGACTCTCCCATCTGCTGCGGCTTTAATAATATCGCCGCGATTACCAGCAATCTTTATACCTTGATTGCCTTGTTCTGATGCCGAAAAATATCCAACTATTCGGCCTCTAACTGGCCAGTGCCATTGCTGAACTTGCTGTGGCAAATTAGCGACAGAACCACTCGCACTTTGGTTAATTGTTTGTTGGGTAGTTGTTACAGAATACGCAGGCTTCACTTTGTGATCAAGATCTTTTTTCGTTCTGACTGAAACGACTGCTGGGACTGGGTTTGGCGCAACCGTAGGTTTGATTGTTTTTAATATAGAACTATTCGAACTCGAAATATAGGGTTTAGTAACGGCTTGGGTTTGTACTGAATTAACAGAAGGTTGGGATGCTCGAGCAGGTGCCGATTGACTATTATTTGTAGTGGCTAAATTAAGCGTTTGCCCAGGATAAATAGTATAAGGAGCCGATAAACGATTCAAACGGGCAACTTCGACAAAATTACGTCCAGCCCCCCAAGCTATCGAATAAAGTGTGTCACCTTTCTGTACTTTATATTTATCGGTTTTTAATGAGCCTTTATGATACCGAGGACCATGATTTTTTGACGATAAGCTGTCTACCGGTGCGGGATGATCAGCTTGAAAGCTGCATCCAGTGAGCATGATTGCTAAGACCACAAAGTTGGGCCAACCGGTATTCATCAAACAAAGTCCTTAACGGGGAAATAGGTGCTTGTTAAGCTAAATAAGCTTACTCCAAACGAAAATATCAATAATGGATAAAAATCATTTGTATCGTGTTAACTAAGCCAAATCTCCATTAATGAGAGGAACAAATTTAACGGCCTCTATTATCTCAGATTTGAATGTCTGTCCGATGCGGGTAATTTTGAGTAATTGCTGGGTGTCTTCTCCTACCGGAATAATCAATACTCCATGTTCGGATAATTGTTCAAGCAATGCTTGAGGTACTGTCGCAGCAGCAGCGGTCACCATTATGCCATCAAATGGTCCACGGTTTGACCACCCTTGCCAACCATCACCATATTTGAATGCGACATTATGTAAATCTAGACGTTTTAGTCTTTGACGAGCTTGTATTTGTAATGCTTTTATACGCTCAATTGTGAATAACTCTGGAATTAACGATGCTAAAACAGCGGCTTGGTAACCTGAACCAGTGCCAATTTCTAACACTTTTTGGGGATTATGTTGCAGCAGTAGTTCAGTCATTCGAGCCACAATATAAGGCTGCGAAATTGTCTGTCCCTGCCCGATAGGTAATGCCGTATTCTCATACGCCTTATGAGCTAATGCACCATCAAGGAACAATTCACGTGGTGTTGTTGCTACAGCATGCAATACCGCAGGATGTCGAATCCCTGCCTCGGCCAGTTTTTTGGCCAAATTCATTGCTGATGTAGAAGCTACACGAGTCATATTTTTATTATCCAATCGGCTAATCCATCAAGTTGATTGTATGCCGTTAAGTCTACCGTGAGTGGCGTTATAGATACATATCCCGCAGCTACAGCACCAAAGTCAGTCCCTTCACCGGAATCTTGTTCACTGCCAACAGGACCAAGCCAGTATATATCTTTACCCGCTGGATCTTGGGTTTTTATCATACCTTCGGCTTTATGTCGCGCTCCTAAACGGGTAACTTTAATCCCTTTAATTTGTGCTAAAGGTAAATCTGGAACATTAACATTCAAAATTTGATCACGACTAATAGGATGTTGCAGCAACCCTTTTACAATTTTGGCTGCGTAAACAGCTGCTGTATCGTAATGGATTAATGATTTTCCAACCAGTGACACAGCAATGGCAGGTAAACCTAAAAAACGTCCCTCCATTGCGGCTGCAACAGTGCCTGAATATAAAGTGTCATCCCCCATATTCGCCCCGGCATTAATACCAGAAACGACAATATCAGGTTCGGTTTGACACAATTGCCTAATCGCGAGATGTACACAATCTGTCGGTGTACCATTAACCGAAACATAGCCATTTTCTAAGTTATTAATTCTTAATGGATTAGTCAAGGTTAATGAATTGCTCGCACCAGAGCAATTACGATCCGGTGCAACAGTTAATACTTGCGCAAACTCACTCAATGCGTGGGTTAATGCAATGATACCGGGGGCTCTTACGCCATCATCATTACTGACTAAAATATTAATCATTAATTAACACTCTTCATTTGTTTGTGCTTGTTGCTCAGCAACCATGACTTTTCGTTGCGACTCTTGGACATCTTGGTAATCAGCGAGCTCGCGTAGCACCGAGGTGGCATAACTCCCTGCAGGTAACACAAATTCAAGTGTGAGCGTATCAGCATCAAACTGCCATTTCATTCCTTGAGGCTCAAGTAGTAATGGCCGTCTCTCTTGCGATAAACCCGCTTCTTCAAGTCCCTGTAAATCGGCCGATAATTCAGCTAATGGCGTTAACTCTAAAGCTAATGCCTCACCTTGTGCTAATGGTGTTCCCCGTCCCCAAAGAGGAGCTGAAAGTTGAATATCTTTTTCAGCTAAGCGGCTGTTGAGAACATCATCCCATACTTCGGCGGTAAAATAGCTTTTACTGCCAGCTAACATCACGCAATCGCCAGCGACGGTATCGACCTGATGATTAGCTAAACGAAATGACACTACCTGATTGAATATATTGGAACGCACGGCCGATAAATACATGCTGCGCTTATGGCGATCTTTTATGTTTCGACCACCACTGAGCATTTGTCGACCTAAGATCAGGTTTTTACCATCATGACCAAAGCGTTGCTCACCAAAATAATTGGGGACACCGAGTTTGGCTATCTGCTGTAAACGAGATTCGACATCAGCAGTATCATTGATATTACGCAATGTCAGTACAAATCGATTTCCAAGTAAGGCGCCGATGCGCAGTTTTTTACTGTGACGACTGCTCGACAGAATGGTTAATTTATCGTCATTTAGCTCTGTCCACTCTGGCGTTTCTTTACCAGGAATACGTATGCCGAACCATTGTTCAGTAATAGCATTTTTGTCTTTCTGACCGGCATAGGTCACTTCTTTGGGATGCACTTTAGCAAATTTAGCTAATATTTCAGCAATATATACGGTATTCATGCCATTTTTACGTACATGAAGCATATGATGCTCGCCTTCCCCTGTTGGGGTAAAAGGCAAAATTTCTTTAACAATAAAGTCGCTGTTATTGGTACGTAAATCAGCTTGGCTTATTGGTTTACCAAATAGGTAATGTAATTCTTTCATGTGACAGAACTCTCTATATTTTGTAGGTTATTGGCTCTTCATCAACACAACAGCTTCAACAGCAATGCCTTCTTTACGTCCAGTAAAACCGAGATTTTCGGTAGTCGTCGCTTTAACATTAATATTATCGATATCTGTTTGTAAGTCAGCACTTAAGCACTGACGTATGGCTTCAATATGGGGTGCCATCTTAGGTGCTTGAGCAATAATGGTGACATCTAGATTACCTAAAACAAACAGCTTTTGCAGTGCAAGTTGATAACAGTGTCTTAATAGCACTCGACTATCGGCACCGGCAAAATTAGCATCAGTATCAGGGAAATGTTTACCTATATCACCTAACGCCATCGCCCCTAATATCGCATCACTAATGGCATGCAGTACAACATCACCGTCAGAATGGGCAATCAGTCCACAGTCATAAGGAACAGTAACACCACCTAAAATCAATGGGCTATCACCGCCAAATTTATGTACATCAAAACCATGACCGATACGAATATTCATTTAAAAACCTTATCTTAACTTGCTTTGAACTAATATTAACGAGTGTGGTTATTTCAGTTAATTATTGTTGCGCCAGAAACAGAGTTGCCAACTGTAAATCATCTGGATGAGTCACTTTGATATTATCCATTCGGCCATTAACCAATCCCGGCATAATACCAGCCCATTCCATGGCACTGGCTTCATCAGTAATAGGTACCTGCGCCGCTAATGCTGCCGATAAGTGGGTTCGTAAAATCGAGACCGGGAAATACTGCGGCGTTAATGCATGCCATAGCAACGAGCGGTCGACAGTATGAACAATATGACCACTGGCGTTACTGCGCTTCATGGTGTCGCGAACGGGTGCAGCAAGAATGGCACCCTGAGGATGAATAGCTACCGACTCAATCAATTGGGTAATATCTTGGTGGGTTACACAAGGTCTTGCCGCGTCATGAACAAGAGCCCACGCATCTGGATTATGACTATGCGCATAGTCTAACGCAGCTAAAACAGAATCAGCACGCTCTCCACCACCAACAACTTGGGTTAACTTAGGATGTTTAGATTGTGGCAATTGGCTAAAATAATTATCTTGTGGATGCAATGCAACAATAACCTGAGCGATATCAGGGTGAGCTAACAATGTATTTAATGTATGGCCGAGAATGCTTTGTTGGCCAAGCATTAAATATTGCTTAGGTTTGTCAGCCCCCATGCGACTGCCAACACCTGCAGCAGGCACAATTGCAATAATGGAACGAGGATTGTTTGACATATATGCAGTACCAATATTTAAAGTAATATGACTGAGGGTTAAACCTGCTGTGCAACCTGCGTTAACGATTAAATGGGTTCCGTTCACGTAGTTCGCTACCCACGACCCGATAAAACGTTTCGCCGTCTTTCACCATACCTAATTCGTTACGGGCACGTTCTTCAATGGCTTCTGTGCCACTTTTCAAATCGATAATTTCTTCTTTAAGAATTTGATTTCGAGCGACAAGCTTGCCATTACTTTGTTCTTGGCCTGCTATTTGGGTTTGCAATAAGACATATTCTGACAAATTGTTATCGCCCAACCAAAGCCGGTACTGTAAAAGTGACAATAAACAAATCAGTAAAAATATTAGTTGCTTCATAATATTAACTTATGTCGAAGTAATCCTTAGAAAATATGTCCGTTATAGTACAACAAAAAAGGCCACCGAGTGGTGGCCTTTTTAAGCTAAAGCAAAAATATTATCCTTGGCCTTTCACTTCTTTAAGACCGTTGTATGGTGCTTTTGAACCTAGAGCTTCTTCGATACGTAGCAATTGGTTATATTTGGCAACACGGTCACTACGACTTAGTGAACCCGTTTTGATTTGGCCAGCCGCTGTACCAACAGCTAAATCAGCAATCGTTGAATCTTCTGTCTCGCCACTACGATGAGAGATAACAACAGTAAAGCCTGCATCTTTAGCCATTTTAATTGCAGCCAATGTTTCGGTTAAGGTACCGATTTGGTTGAATTTAATTAAAATAGAGTTAGCGATGCCGTTGTCGATACCACGCTTAAGGATTTTAGTGTTTGTTACGAATAGATCATCACCTACTAATTGGATTTTATCGCCCATTAGTTTAGTTTGGTGAGCAAAACCATCCCAGTCAGACTCGTCCAGACCATCTTCGATAGAAACGATTGGGTAGCGTTCAGTAAGACCTTGTAAGAAGAAGTTAAATTCTTCAGAAGTAAACTTCTTGCCTTCACCTTTAAGATCGTAGATGTTGGCTTCTTTGTCGTAAAATTCAGAAGCAGCACAATCCATCGCTAACGTGATGTCTTTACCTAGCTCGTAACCGGCGTTGGCAACAGCAACTTTGATTGCAGCAAGTGCAGCTTCGTTAGATGCTAAGTTTGGAGCAAAACCACCTTCATCACCAACCGCAGTTGAGTGACCGTCAGCTTTAAGTACTTTAGCAAGGCTGTGGAATACTTCCGCGCCCATACGTAGGCCTTCACGGAAAGTTTTAGCGCCAACAGGTTGGATCATAAACTCTTGAATATCAACGCTGTTATCGGCGTGCTCGCCACCATTGATGATGTTCATCATTGGAAGAGGCATAGAGTAAACACCTGGTGTACCGTTTAGATCAGCAATATGAGCATATAAAGGGACGTGTTTAGCAGCAGCGGCAGCTTTTGCAACTGCTAGAGAAACAGCAAGAATGGCGTTAGCGCCAAATTTTGCTTTGTTTTCGGTACCGTCTAAGTCAATCATGATTTGGTCAAGTTCAGCTTGAGCCAATGCATCTTTACCTTTAAGTGCTTCAGCAATTGGGCCATTAACAGCAGCAACCGCTTTAAGAACCCCTTTACCTAAGTAACGTGCTTTGTCGCCATCACGCAGTTCTAATGCTTCGCGACTACCGGTTGATGCGCCAGATGGTGCCGCAGCCATACCAATAAAACCGCCTTCTAAATGCACTTCTGCTTCTACAGTTGGGTTACCGCGCGAATCCATAATCTCGCGACCAATCACTTTAATGATGTTAGCCATAATTCCCTCGTACTTTGTGTAAGTAAATTAAAAAATTAAAAGAAATAAAAAATTAATACCAATAAAAATACATAACAGACTTAAAAAAGCAGATTTATTGGTATATAACTTTCAGTTTAGTAATTTTAAATCGGTTAGTGCTTAGGATAAATCGAATTAGACTTTGCATCAACTTAGTTTTCACTGCAGTTACACGCCATCAATGCGATTATATGATCTAACGCAAGTATCTTGAATAAAAAAGCCGCTAATGGATACATTAGCGGCTGATTCATTAATCGATATCGCGTTTTTGATACGCATAAGAAGCGGCTATGAACCCTTCAAATAATGCATGACCGTCGCGCGGTGTTGAGGTGAATTCCGGGTGGAATTGACTCGCAACGAACCATGGGTGATTAGGCAATTCAATCATCTCAATCAGTTTACGATCAGATGATAAACCACTAAACACTAAGCCGGCCTTTTCTAGGCGATCGATGTAGTTGTTATTCACTTCGTAACGGTGACGATGACGTTCAACACAGGTTGCAGAATCATAGGCTAATGCCGCTTTTGTGCCTTCTTTTAAATGACATAGCTGAGCGCCTAAACGCATAGTGCCACCTAAATCTGAAGACTCATGACGCGTTTCGACATCCCCTTCTTCATTAATCCACTCAGTAATTAAACCCACTACCGGATAAGGTGTCTGTGGATTAAACTCAGTTGAGTGCGCACCTTCTAAACCTGCTACATGGCGAGCAAATTCAATTAATGCTACTTGCATACCTAAACAGATACCAAAGTACGGAAGATTGTTTTCACGAGCAAATTTGGCAGCAAAAATCTTGCCTTCTACGCCACGTTCGCCAAAGCCGCCTGGTACTAAAATACCGTCTAGGCCTTGCAATACTTCTTCGCCTTTAGCTTCAACTGTTTGTGAATCAATGTACTTAATGTTCACTGTTACACGGTTTTTTAAGCCTGCATGCTTTAATGCTTCATTCACCGACTTGTATGCATCAGGGAGTTCAATGTACTTACCTACCATACCAATAGTGACTTCACCATTTGGATTGGCTTCTTGATAAATAACGTTTTCCCACTCAGACAAATCAGCTTCGTTACACGCTAAATTAAAACGTTTGATGACTAAATCATCTAATCCTTGCGAGCGTAATAACGCTGGGATTTTGTAGATGCTATCAACGTCTTTTAATGAAATAACCGCACGTTCTTCTACGTTGCAGAATAACGAAATTTTAGCTTTTTCATTGGCAGGAATTGCACGGTCGCCACGACAAACCAGTACATCCGGTGCAATACCAATTGAACGCAACTCTTTAACAGAGTGTTGCGTCGGCTTGGTTTTAATTTCGCCTGCAGCGCCTAAGAACGGCACTAAGGTTAAATGCATAAATAGTGTACGTTCGCGTCCTAATTCAGAACCTAATTGACGAATAGATTCAAGAAACGGCAATGATTCAATGTCACCTACCGTGCCACCGATTTCTACAATCGCGACATCATGGCCTTCACCACCAGCTAACACTTTTTCTTTAATCGCGTTAGTAATGTGTGGAATAACCTGAATGGTTGCGCCTAAATAATCACCACGACGTTCTTTACTAATCACTTCTTCGTAAATACGACCAGTAGTAAAGTTATTGCGACGATTCATTTTAGTACGAATGAAACGTTCGTAATGACCTAAATCGAGATCGGTTTCAGCACCATCTTCAGTCACGAAAACTTCACCGTGCTGAGTTGGGCTCATGGTACCCGGATCGACGTTAATATAGGGGTCAAGTTTCATAATGGTTACATTGAGGCCACGCGCCTCTAAAATTGCCGCGAGCGAAGCTGCTGCAATGCCTTTACCTAGTGATGAAACAACGCCACCAGTAACGAAGATATACCTTGTAGTCATGCTGAACCTGAGAAAATGTGTTGGAAAAAACGTGCTTGTAAGAAAGCACTAGGACGGGGCGATATTATAGCAAAGCCACCTCGTTTCGACAAACTTAAACGCGCTAATTTTAGCTTAATTTATGTTTTCGTGTTGTTTTACCACATTCCAGTAGTGGTCTAATTCTTCCAAGCTATGCTGTTGTATCGGTTTTCCACTATTGTCTACACATTGCTCAACCCCTCTAAATCTACGTTCAAATTTATGATTGGCTTGACGTAGTGCTTGTTCAGGATCAACGTTTAAATGACGAGCAAGGTTCACTACAGCAAACAATAAATCGCCCATTTCATCAACAATTCTCGGTTGATAAAATTCAGGGTCTTGATGTCGTAGATTAACTTCTACCAGTACTTCATCCATTTCTTCATGTATTTTGGCAACAACAGGCTCAAGCTCGGCCCAATCAAAGCCAACTTTAGCCACTCGATGTTGAATTTTTCGTGCTCTAGATAACGCGGGTAATGCTTGAGGGATATCATCTAACGCTGAGTGCAATTTTTTTTGCTGACGTTCATTGGCTTTTAACGCATCCCACGCTTGGCTTAAATCGTGAGTATTGGTGATGGCACCAACAACGTTGTTTTCTGACTGAGCAAATACATGTGGGTGACGGCGAATGAGCTTATCGCTAATTCGCGCCACTACCGTCGAAAAATCGAACTTACCTTGCTCTTGCCCTAATTGGCAATAAAACACTATCTGAAACAATAAGTCGCCCAGTTCATCAGGTAACTCTTCCCATGCTTGTCGTTCAATAGTATCAACAACCTCGTAAGCTTCTTCTAAGGTAAAGGGCACAATACTGGCAAAATCTTGCGCTTGGTCCCAAGGGCAACCAGACTCGGGGTTGCGCAATTGCTGCATGATGGTCAGTAACGATTGGATATCTGCCACAGAAACGGTCCTCTTTTGTAAAGATAAAATCTAATAAAAAGGCACCTAACAAGTAGATGCCTTCAAGGTAAGTCCATGATGTTAATTACGTTATAATCGGCGTGACTCAATCACACCATCAACAAGCGACAGTTTACCGAGAATCCGTGATAAGCCATCTAAATTATACAATTCAAGCTCAAGCTCTACGGTGGCCGTTTGGCTTTTAACATCAGAAGATGAACTCATGGCCATCACATTGGATTTCTCTGCCGCTAGCACTGTGGTTAAATCTCGTAATAAGCCACTGCGATCATGGGCAAGTACTCTAACGCGAATACGATAACCACCAGAGTAGTTTTCACCCCAAATCACATCGACACTGCGTTCTGGGTGGGCACGCATTAATTCTTTCACTTGCTCGCAATCACTACGGTGCACAGAAATACCCCGTCCCATAGTAATATAACCAAAAATTTCATCGCCGGGAACGGGTTGGCAACAACGCGCAATGTGGCTCATTAAATTACCCACACCATTAACTTCGACTTGGCCTTTACTCGACTTTTTAGGCTTATGCGACGCTTTCTTTATAATGTCTTCAAGTAAGTTTTCGTCAGTGTCTTCTACTTTGCGAATTTTGGTATCGGTAAAATTAACCACTTGATTTAAGCGTAAATCGCCGCCACCGATAGCCGCCAGCATGTCATCCATAGAGTTTAAATTAAAGCGCTCTACCGCCACTGCCGCATCTTTAACTTTAAGACCCACTCGGGCTAATTCAGACTCAAGCATTTCTTTACCCGCGGCAATATTTTTATCGCGGTCTTGTTGCTTAAACCAATGTTGAATTTTTGAACGCGAACGTGACGACTTGATATAACCTAAATTAAGATTGAGCCAGTCACGTTTTGGATTGGGTGTTTTTGACGTGATAATTTCAATGCGCTCACCCGTTTCAACTTGGTAAGTGAATGGCACAATGCGGCCGTCGACTTTTGCACCAATACACTTATGACCCACTTGAGAGTGAATATAATAAGCAAAGTCGAGTACGGTAGAACCTAAAGGTAAGTCAACGACTTCACCACTTGGGGTAAATACATAGACTCGGTCTTCAAATACTTGGCTACGGACTTCGTCAACCAAATTACCACTTTCAGCGACATCTTCTTGCCACTGTAAAATTTTACGCAACCAGTTAATTTTTTCTTCGTAACCCGTTTGTTTGGTATTGCTGGCACCTTCTTTGTATTTCCAGTGCGCGGCAACCCCAAGTTCAGAATCTTGATGCATCGCCTCGGTACGAATTTGAATTTCTACGGTTTTGCCTTCAGGACCAACAACTACGGTATGAATAGATTGATAGCCGTTCGGTTTTGGATTTGCAACGTAATCGTCAAACTCACGCGGAATGTGGTGCCAAAGGTCATGCACAACCCCTAACGCGCCATAGCAATCTTGTAATCTTTCGGTGACAATACGTACAGCTCGGACGTCAAAAAGCTCATCAAACTTGAGATCTTTGCCCTTCATTTTTCGCCAAATACTGTAAATGTGCTTCGGGCGGCCGTACACTTTGGCGCGAATATCATCGCTATCTAAACGCTGCTGCAACTGAGTCACAAACTTGTCGATAAACACTTCGCGGTCGACACGTTTACCATCAAGCTGTTTGGCAATGTCTTTGTAAACAGTTGGATGCAAGTAGCGAAAAGAAATATCTTCAAGCTCCCACTTTAATTGACCAATGCCTAAGCGGTTTGCTAATGGCGCATAAATATCAGCAATTTCTCGTGCTAATAATACCCGAGTTTCTTCATCGGCGTTTTTTACCGCACGCAGTAAGCATACACGTTCGGCTAATTTGATCACTACGGCACGAACATCTTCAACCATGGCCAATAACATTTTTCGGATGTTATCTATTTGAGGTTCGGCATCGCGCGAATTTTGACTGACTTTTAATGCGCCAATGGCATTCATGGTCACAACGCTGGCAACTAACCTTGCAAGGTTTTCACCGTATTGCTCTAGGATTTGTTCGTCATTGAGAACGCCAGCATCGAATAGCAAAAATAATACTGCGGCTTGTAGCGTTTCGATGTCCATATTCAGCGGCGCTAAGATTTCGATCATTTCGCGAGCACGCGCAAGCAGCTCAGTATGGGCCAGTTTGTTTCTAACCGGTAAGGCCTCAACTTGCTGGATCAATACCAATAACTTCTGAGCATCATCTTTGTCGTCGAGATAACGAGCGACCCACTCATCTAATTGGAATACTTGCGTATTAAAATGTGCTTCGCGAACAGATACCATGAACCCTTCCTTAGCCGCATGACCGACTGACATCCAACCATATGCACATGGCATAGTGTGCATATATGGTGTTAACACCAACTGAACAACCTATCTTGAAGCGCAATATTATTTTGTCAATTCAATAGCGTTCAGTTGGCCAATTTTTTAGCATACCTATCGTAAGCGGCTAAAAAATCGTTGTTTAAATATTTAATTCAAATAACACCATGGCTTCAATATGATGCGTCTGCGGAAACATATCGACTAATCCTACTTGGGCAATTCGATATCCACTGGCTAATAATACACTACTGTCACGCGCTAAACTTGCCGGATTACATGAAACATACACCACTTTTTTAGGTTGCATTTTCTGTAACCATTGTAAACTTTCAAAAGCACCTGCTCGAGCAGGGTCCAGCAACAGTTTATCAATTTTGCCTAACCATGTTTGTGTCGATAGATCAGCACTTAAATCCGCATGATAGAAAGTCACATTATCCAATTGGTTGTCGACAGCGTTTTGCTTGGCTTGTTGCACCATTTCAGGCACACCTTCAACACCAATGACTTCTGCTGCCTTTAATGCCAACGGTAAACTGAAATTACCCACACCACAGAATAGGTCTAAAATACGCTCACCTGGTTGAGGGTCTAACCATTCGATGGCTTGATCGACCATGGCCTGATTAATAGCACCATTAACTTGGACAAAATTACCAGGAGTGAATGAACAACGAACAGCCTCCTGTGCAAGATGATAATAAGGTAACGCGACAGCTTCATCACCCGCGGCATCAACAACAGGCAGCAAGGGGAACAATTGGGTTAATTGACCAGCATCATCTTGCAATAATAAGTTAAGCTGGTGTTTTTCGGCAAAACCCGTTAACCAGCGAATATCGGAAGCCGGTAATACTTTAGTCACTCTTAGTACCGCAAAATTACCGTTATCAGCTTGGGTGAGTTCAACGTGCCCTAAACTGGCCTTAGCTTTAAGTTGATTTAAATTAGCCGCTAATGGAGTAATCAAAGCAGACAATGACTCAGATAACACTGGGCACTGCTGAATGGAAACAATTTTATTGCTATTTCCGGCGCGAAACCCAAGTTGTAACCGCTGAGTATTTTTATCAAATAATGTGGCCAATCTTGCGCGTCGGCGATAATGCCAGGCCTCACCCACTATAGGGTCAGCGATAATATCAGCATCAATGGCTTTAGCACTCGACAGCTTGCTGATTAAATCAACCAAGGCAGTTTGCTTATGCTCGCGTTGCGCATTAGTGTCCATGTGCTGCAAATCACAACCGCCACATTGTTGATAATGTGGGCAATGAGGTTTGATTCGATTAGCCGATGCAGACTCAATAGTGATGAGCTTGGCTTTAGCGTAGCTTTTCTTTTGTTCGACAAATTGCACCGTAGCGGTCTCTCCCGGTAACACTCCCGGAATAAACACTATTTTGCCTTGATGTTGCGCTATGCCTGCACCTAAATGGTCAAGTTGAGTGACACTGAGGCTTAACTTTGCTGATAATTGCTTAGATTTGTTCGGTTTTGCTTGGAAAAATTGTGCCATTTCGGCCTCAGGTATTGAATAAAAAACTAGTCAAGAGTGCGCCATATCTGGCAGTCTAGACGGAATAACAGCGATTTAGTAACAGGGATATACCTAACAGCCATGAAAAGTGCCAACAATATGACCAAATACAGCCTACGCTCTTGGGTTCTGGTACTTGCGTTAGCGCCCACTATTGTAGTGGGTATTCTACTTGGAAGTTATTTCACGATAAACCGCTTTTATGAATTGGAACAAACCTTAATTGAAAAAGGCAGCAACATTGTTGAGCCATTAGCCATTGCCAGTGAATTTGGTATTATCACTCAAGACCGTGAATCAACTAAACTTTTACTCGCCGCCTCGCAGATAAACAATGCATCGCTAATCTTATCTATTGCTGTTTTTGATGCCGAAAACCAACTCTTTGTCACTTCGCACTACCACAAAGATTTTGAAACGATGCGTTACAAACAAACGCTGGCAAACTTAATCGGTACAGAACATGAAACGATTGGCGATACCTTAGTCATTCGTGTGCCAATAATATCCCATACTGGGTTAGAACAAAAACATGTTGCCAGTATAAATCGTCAAAGTAACAGCGACATCGATAATAATGCCTCTACCAATGGTGTCGTTGCGCCAATTTACAATAATCAACAAGAGCGAATATTAGGCTACATATCAGTATTACTAAATAAAGAGAACGCCTTGCTCGAACAACATCGAGCGGCTATAGCGGCGTTTATTATCGTATTAATCGGCGTGCAATTTAACCTATTTTTTACCTTCCGCTTAGTCAAACACGTGAACTACCCCATTACCGAAATGGTGCGAGTGGTAGCCAAAATTCGTGAAGGTAAACTCGACACTCGCCTAGAAGGCAACTTGATTGGGGAACTGGATCTACTCAAACGAGGGATCAACGCAATGGCAAGTTCATTGTCAGAATATCACGATGAAATGCAGCAAAATATTGATCAAGCAACCTCTGATTTACGCGAAACCCTCGAGCAGATTGAAATTCAAAACGTTGAGCTCGATATTGCCAAAAAACGCGCGCTTGAAGCGAGTCGGATAAAATCAGAATTCTTAGCCAACATGTCGCACGAGTTACGTACACCACTCAATGGTGTCATAGGATTTGCAAGACAGTTATTAAAAACACCTCTGCATACTAGCCAGCTCGACTACATAAAAACCATTGAACGCAGCGCCAGTAACCTACTCGGTATTATTAACGATATTCTCGACTTCTCTAAACTTGAAGCCGGTAAAATGATATTAGAAAAAATGCCTTTTGCACTGCGAGAAACGCTAACTGAAACCCTGACTATTATTGCCGGTAGTGCACAAGAGAAAGGCCTAGAACTGGTTATCGACATTGATGCTAATGTGCCAGAAAGTGTCAGTGGCGACGCGATGAGAGTCAGCCAGATTATTACTAACTTAGTCGGTAACGCTATTAAGTTTACCGACAAAGGCAGTGTCATACTCAAAATACACTTAGTGGGTCAGGACGAAGATAACATTACCCTGCGCTGCGAAGTTATTGATACCGGTATTGGTATTGATGAGAGTCAGCAAGAATATTTATTCCAAGCATTTGGTCAAGCCGACTCATCCATTTCACGTCGCTTTGGAGGCACAGGATTGGGCTTAGTGATTACTAAACGCTTAATCAACCAGATGGGTGGCCAGATAGGCTTTACCTCGGCCCCCAATAAAGGTTCAAATTTCTGGTTTATTCTGCCACTTGGGATCAGTCAATTTGAAATTGGCGAAGTGTTGCCGGTTGATGCATTGCAACATAAATCAGTCTTATTATATGAACCACGGGAATTAACCCGCGATACATTAAATCGCCGCTTAGTGTCGTGGCAATTAATTATCACTAATGTGGCCAATCCAGAAAATCTCACCTCCGTGTTACAAACTAAAAACAGCAAATTTGATTACATCATCATGAGCTGCCATGGTTTTGCCGACAATGCGTCTTTTATCCATTTATTACAGCAAGCCAAACAACATACTGACTGCCTGATTTTATTACATGACTGTCTAGATCAAGACATGATAATCAATGTGCTAAAAGTCAACGCAGATGTGTTGCTCAGCACCCCAGTGAGCGATTTTACCCTAGCGCATCATTTAATATATCCACCAGTACCTTCTACTTTTGTCAGTTTACCTGAGCAAATAAATCTTGATGTAACACAACGCCTCAATGCATCAGTATTAGCCGTTGACGACAACATGGCCAATCTAAAGTTAATTGATACTTTGCTCAAAGAACTAGTCGACAATGTGGTGACCGTTAATAATGGCGCCGATGCGATTCAACAAGCTAAAAAACAAGCATTTGACCTAATCTTCATGGATATTCAAATGCCAGGAACCGACGGCATAACCGCAACACAGCAAATACGTTCAGAATCACTCAACCGTAATACGCCGATTATTGCAGTAACGGCACATGCTATAGCCGAAGAACGTGAGAATATTTTAGCTAGCGGTATGGATGGTTTCTTGCCTAAACCGATTGATGAATTATCACTAAAAAGCGTTATCAGCCGCTGGATAATTAAACCTCAATTTACTCATTTCGACACCCATGTTCTCAATTGGGATTTATGTTTAACCCAAGCAAACCAGAAAACTGATTTAGCCTTAGACATGTTAAAGATGTTAGTTAATTCATTACCGGAAACAACCGCAACTATCGATAAAGCATTAATAGCCAGAGATGCAGAGACACTGTTGCAGGCAGTGCATAAACTGCATGGTGCAACATGTTATTGCGGTGTACCGACAACACAAAAGCTCTGCCGGGATATTGAGTCAGCATTAAAGCATAAAATTGACATCGATGACCTAGAACCTGAAATACTAGAGTTACTTGATGAGTTAACTAAGGTAGAATCAGCTGCAAATCAAGTGATAAACCAGCTATCAGTGGATGTTCCCAATGACCAGTAAAACCGGTTTTTTTAAACGCCTAAAGGCATTGTCGTTACCTCAGAAGCAACTTTTTGCACTCGCACTGTGTCAAAGAATGCTCCCAAACTATCAATTATTTTCTGAAGTATGTGAATTTGGCCAACCGCAGGTATTAAGTACTGCGCTAGAGTTATTATGGCAAAGCCAATATGACAAAAAGCTTAAGTTCAATATTGATGTGCATTTACAGCGCCTCGATGAAAACACCCCTGATCCTAGCGAGTTTGAAGCCTATGGTGCTTATCCCGCCATGGATGCGGCTGTAGCCATTGCCACCTTAATGGGTGCGATAGATGGAAAAATTGAAGAAGATATTACTAACATCAGTAAGTTATCATCAAGTACTGTCGCCAATTATATTGAAGCTATTAGCGATGAGTCATTAATGGATGAAGAACTCGATGAGTTTGTTTTTTCTCACCCAGTAATGGAACAAGAAAAAGAATTACAAGGCATGTTACTCGACATTGTCGAAGCTAATCCAGACATAACCAGCGAACTGGTTAAAGGTTTACGTAAAGATATTATCGAAGCCGGTGTGTCTAATATTGGTATTAGCCTGTAGCAAAAACTTGTAGCACGGATCGGTTACTGCCAATAAACGTCATTTAGCCTGAAATTATTCAGGCTTTTTATTAGGTGTCGCGCCATGAGAAGAATTTTTTATCAAGGTTTCACTTTCAGTAACACCAATGGTAAAACTGATAACTGGACGCTAGTGATTGGCAATCAAGTACGAGTGGGTTCGTTATTTGAGTTAAGGCGGCAAGTGCATTTTTTTTCTGAACTTGGAATATTACCTCCACCGAAAATATCAAAAGCGAATTTAGCCTTAAAATCTGACAAATAATCACTCGTTTAACTTTAGCCTAATTGCATCCGCCTATCGAAAAGCAGTAAAGTGACCTTATTATCATTTTGCTAAGGAATTGCGAGGGATGTCCAGTATTCTTACCCCGCTAATCGCTGTATTTATTATTATGCTGCTCGGCAGTATTGTTCAAAAAATGCGACTGTTGCCAGCAGACACCGATTTGATCCTCAATCAGTTTGTTTATTACATTGCTTTCCCCGCTATATTACTGATTGTGCTAGCTGAAACGCGCATTGAAGACATTATTCAATGGGGCTTTATCGGTGGGTTTAGTCTGGCGATGATCATCACTTATGCTTTAGTGATTGTTGTATCACTAATTCGCACACCTAAAAAACAAGCAGTTGCCGCCATGCGCGCATTAAATGCTACGTTTGGTAATACCGCATTTATTGGCATTCCATTGCTGAGTTTATTATTCCCAGGTCATAAAATGGCATTAGTCGCTGCAGCGATTGCCAGCTTGTTGTCGGTGTTCATGTTTGCTTTTGCTTTAGTATCAATTGAGCTAGCCAGCCGTGATAAACAATCAACCGACCATGCCATCGTCATCATGGCTAATGCCCTGTATAAAAATCCAATCGTGGTTGGCAGTGTTATTGGCATCGGTTTATCAGCACTGCATATTACCTTACCGGATAGTTTGGCCTTAATGCTACATCAGGTGGGAAATACCTCTAGCCCATGTGCACTGTTTGCTATAGGAATGGTACTTGCCAAAGCATTAAGACATCAATCTGGCACAAAAATGTTCAGTGTTGGTTTGATTGCGGAACTGAATTTAATCAATTTACTCAAGCTAATTATTCAACCTTTAATTGCCTTTGGTTTACTCAAACTGTTCGGCGTAGAAAAGGAATTACTGACCATGGGAGTCATTTTGGCAGCGTTACCGACAGCAGCAAGTGTGTACCTTTTGGCCGACCGCTACCAAATTAACGCCAATGTCAGCGCCCAAGGTATTTTATATGGCACATTAATCACTTTTATCAGTTTGCCGATAATAGAAACACTTTTAAAATCCATTGCTTAATGAACAATCAAATCTAGATGATAAAATAGTCAGCGATAATTATTCCTCAACCACTTTACTGTATATAAAATCAGTATATACTGTTTATCAATACAGTGGTTTGGTAGTTTCATTGACAGGAATTTATTATGCTTTGCCAACTCAGCATCAACAATTTTGCTATCGTGCGTTTTTTAGAGCTCGACTTTAAAGCCGGTATGACAAGCATCACCGGCGAAACAGGTGCAGGCAAATCGATTGCTATCGATGCGCTTGGGTTATGCCTTGGTAATCGAAGTGATGCCAACACTGTCAGGCCTGGAGCCTCCAAAACCGAAGTGAGTGCACGATTTACCCTTCATGATGTACCTTTAGCCAAACGCTGGCTTGAAGATAGCGATCTTGATGCTGAAGATGAGTGCATATTACGTCGAACCATTAACAGTGATGGCCGCTCAAGAGCCTACATTAATGGTAATCCTGTGCCCGTGACGCAATTAAAAGCCATCGGTCACTTATTGATTGGTATTCACGGCCAGCATGCTCATCACGCAATGCTTAAAAGCGAGCATCAATTAAACCTACTCGACCACTATGCTAACCACAAAATACTGCTCGATAGCGTTAGCGCTAGCTATCAACGCTGCAAACAAGTGGAAAACGAGCTAAAGCATCTTGAACAAGCTCAGCACGAACGTATTTCGCGTCAACAGCTACTGCAATATCAAGTAGAAGAGCTTAATGAGTTCAACTTAGGCTTGGAAGAATTTGATGAAATAGAACAAGAACACAAACGCTTAGCCAATGGCACAGATTTAATTGAACGTTGCCAAGCAGGTTTGCATTTATTGACCGAAAGTGATGAAGGCAATATAGAATCTCTGCTTAATAAAGTGGCCAGTATTGCTGATACGCTTCAAGGATATGATGAATCCCTTGCGCCTATCAGCACTATGATCAGCGATGCGTTAATTCAAGTACAAGAAAGCGCTAGCGAAATTGAAAGTTATTTAAGCAGTTTAGAGCTTGATCCAGAACATTTTGCCTATTTAGAAAAACGTCTTTCAACCGCAATGCAATTGGCGCGCAAACATCATGTGAGTGCTGATAAGCTGGCGCTACATCATCAAGCATTGATGAGTGAATTAGCCGAACTTGCTGACGACGAAACTAAATTAGATGGTATAAGACAACAACTTGAAGCCACCAGAAATGCCTACTTAACCAATGCACAAAAACTGAGTCAAAGTCGTAGCCGTTATGCCAAAGAATTGGACAAGCTAGTCACCCAGTCTATCCATGAGCTCAATATGCCTAAGGGTAAATTTACCATTCAGATTAATCATAATCCGGACAACATTTCAGTTAATGGCTGCGATAGCATTGAATTTATGGTGACCACAAACCCTGGGCAACCATTACAACCGATTTCTAAAGTTGCCTCTGGCGGTGAGTTATCGCGTATTGGATTAGGGATTCAAGTGATCACGGCTAAAAAAGTCGCCACTCCGACACTGATATTTGATGAAGTTGATGTGGGTATTTCTGGACCAACAGCATCGGTAGTCGGTCGTATGTTACGCAGCCTTGGCGAATCAACTCAAGTATTGTGTGTCACCCATTTGCCGCAAGTTGCAGGTAATGGTCATCAACATATGTTTGTGAATAAATTTAATAAAGGTGGCAACACCGAAACGACCATGCAGACGTTGGATAAAGATCAACGGGTGAATGAACTTGCGCGCTTATTAGGTGGTGATGTCATTACCGAAAATACCTTGGCGAATGCCCGTGAGTTGTTGCAATAATCGTTATGCACTTATAAAAAGCAAATCAATATGTTAACGTAAAGTTAAAATAGATTTACGGATAAATCATAATGATGAAAGTAATAAAGGGCTTGGGTATTTTTGTCGGGCTAATATGCAGCTTACTGGTATTTACCGTTGTCTGTTTAGTGGCCATTAATGCAACAGACAGAACAAAGTCACCTAACACTCTTTTAGTTGAAAACTGGCTAAAACAGCAACCTATCGACCCTAGCGAAAATGGCTATGAGTATGCAATTACTATCGTAGGCACAATAGGAGACGATAAAACAAATGATAAAAAGCCATTAATCAGCTTCAGCGAGCAAGAAGTTGAGTTAACTGACAACTTTAAAACGGCTTGTTATCAAACGGATTTGATAATATGCAGTCAATTTATTAGCGATAATAGCGATAGTATTAGAAATGTCATTGGCGCTCATAATGCCAATATACAACAATATAATACATTATTAGATATGCCTTATTGGCAAGAAGAACCACAGTCTTTAACCCCAAACAATCAAGCTCATTGGGGTCTGCTTTTTAAGTTAAGAGATGTTCGTCAGCTTGCTGCGATAATAAGTGTAGATACATCTGACAACAAACTTGACCAACAAGCTACAGTGGCATTTTTAAACAAAGATGCACATTTTTGGAATATGGTTTATCACTCATCTCGCACAACACTCAATCATATGATTGCCGTTAACATGATCAAATATCAGCTTAATTTAGCTAGCACCTTAGCTAAAACCACTGATGCAGCTGTTGCAACCAAAGTCACAGCTTGGCAAACATCTTTCGAATTAACTGATAGTGATTTTGAACGGATATTTTCTGGAGAATGGCTTTTTGCCCATAACGTTACAGAACAAATGTTAATTGAAGTGCAGTCTGATAGCGTGGCTTTTTATGAGAAATGGTTAGCCTATGCGTTGCTTAAGCCAACAGACAGTGACAATCTTATGGCTGAGTATATTGTCAGCTTAGTAAAGGAACCAGTTTCAACGACCTCGATGCACACGCTCAAAGAACCAAATTATTGTGCTAACGACAATTATTTTCAGCAATTATGGATGTTACGCTACAATCCGATTGGTAAACTATTTAATTGCACTGTTTATGGAACAGATTACAAACAACGTTTAACCAATATGAATACAGAGTTAGAGCAATTGCGGACCAATCTACTTACCGCAAAATCATCCTAGTAAGTAGCTGCAACTGATTTAGTATGAGTATTATCGACATAAAAAGAGCACAAATGTGCTCTTTTTATGTATTAGGTACGATTTATAAGTGCATTTATAATTCTTTGCTAATCGTTGATTATGATCAGTTACTTATAATCAGGTATTGATAATCAGTTATAGATAATCAGTTATAGATAATCAGTTATAGATAATCAGTTATAGATAATAGACCGCAAGCTGCACACCTATTAACGAGAAGATTCCCGCCAATACATCATCAATCATTATCCCAAAACCGCCATGCACTTTGGCATCGAGCCAGCGAATAGGCCATGGTTTGACGATATCAAAAAAGCGAAATAGTACAAAACCAAGTGCTAACCACATAAAACCTAAAGGCGCTGCAATCATGGTGATCATCAACCCAACCACTTCATCCCACACAATAGCACCATGATCATGTACGCCCATATCTTTAGCTGCTTTGCCACAAATATAAAAGCCAGCGAGCATGCAAATACAGGTAATGGTCAGGTAATTAGTTAAGCTTAACTGTTGCATGAGCAACACTATGGGCACCGCGGCTAAGGTACCAAAGGTACCCGGTGCTTTTGCCGCTTTACCGCTGCCAAAGCCTAATGCCAAAAAGTGAATTGGATGGGCTAAAGACAGCTTTTTTACGAATTTATCTTGGGTTAATAATCTCATAGTACTTCAATTAAAAATGCACAAAGCCACGTGAAATCGGGTTAAATTCCAGCCCATTTTCGACTAATTTTAATTTATCACCTGCACAGATTTGACCAATTTTTACAAATTTGACACCTGCATGAATTAACGCGGTATCAATTGCGCCGCGTTGTGATTCTGGAACCGTAAACAATAACTCGTAGTCTTCACCACCCGTGAGTGCATAGCTTAATGCATCTTCATGACTAAGATTGGCTTTAATTGAGTTTGATAACGGAATTAGATTCACATCGATGATGGCGCCCACTTTCGATGCCGTTAATATATGTCCAATATCAGACATTAAGCCATCAGATAAATCGATAGCACTGGTGGCAAGTGTACGCAGAGCTTGGCCAGCTAAAACACGAGGCGTTGGATAATAATGACGATTAATCAGATATTCTTTATCTTCAGTGTTAACCGTTTTAACGCCTCTGAGGATATCAAGACCTAAAGCTGAGTCACCTAAAGTACCGGTGACATAGACCCAATCACCAATTTTTGCACCATCACGAGTTAATGCAGTACCTTTAGGAACTTGGCCATTAATCGTAATACTGATACTGCGAGGTCCACGGGTAGTATCACCACCAATTAAGGCAATACCATAATATTCTGCAATCTCGAACAGGCCTTCACTAAAATGTGCTAACCAAGGCTGGTCAACATTGGGGAGCGTCAGTGCTAAGGTAAACCAGGCTGGTTCTGCTCCCATGGCGGCGAGGTCAGAAAGGTTAACCGCTAACGATTTATAACCTAAAGCATGAGCAGGAATGCTTGCTAAAAAGTGGACATTTTCAACGAGGGTATCACAAGAAATCGCTATCGATTTATTGTCTGCAGGATTCACTAACGCACAGTCATCGCCGATGCTTAACTCTACATCGCGCCTTTTTAGGCCTTTATTGCGGAAGTAATATTCAATGAGTTGGAATTCTTTCACATTCAGTCTGGTACGGTAAACCGTCCACCTCAATTTTGAAACAATTAATAACAAATGAAAACGGTATCCGAAGATACCGTTCTGGTGTTACTTATGCTTCACTAACTTATCAAGCAAGCCGTTGACAAATTTGTGACTATCTTCAGCACCAAACGCTTTCGCTAACTCGATACCTTCGTTAATCGCCACTTTAAACGGCACATCTTTACGGAAGGTCAACTCATAAGTTGCCAGACGCACAATGGCTTTTTCTACTGGTGACACTTCTTCAAAATTACGATCAAGATGCGGCTTTAACAGCTCATCAATTTGCGATGTTTTTGATGCTACACCAGTTAACAACTCACGAAAATAAGCGACATCAACACCGTCAGTGTTCTGTTCAGTTAAAAACTCATGTTCTACGTCAGCAACTTTGTTTTTACTTAACTGCCATGAATAAATGGCTTGAACGGCTAAACGGCGGGCCTTACGGCGCTCTGAAGGTTTCATACTTTTCCTACTATTACAGCTGTTGTTCTAGTTGTTGCAGTACATTAACCATTTCAAGCAAACTAAGGGCTGCTTCGCCACCTTTATTGCCTGCTTTAGTACCCGAGCGCTCAATAGCTTGCTCAATGGTATCAGTAGTTAATACACCGAATGAAACAGGAAGATCATACTCTAATGCAACTTGTGCAAGACCTTTGTTACATTCACCAGCAACAAATTCAAAATGAGGTGTACCGCCACGAATGACAGCACCTAATGCAATGATACCGTCAAACTTTCCACTTGCTGCAACACGTTTTGCTGCAAGCGGTAATTCAACTGCACCAGGTACGCGAACAACAGTAATGTTGTCGTCACTGACCTGGCCGAAACGCTTTAATGTGTCTATTGCACCATCAAGCAGACTTTCAACTAAAAAGCTATTGAATCGCGATATTACGATCGCCACTTTGGCATTTTTCGCTTCGATATTACCTTGAACTACGTTCATTCTATCTTACCTAAATTAGCTAAAGCACCCGGCTCGGGGCAAAAAGAGGCGTTATGATATCACAGCCAAAAGCCCTGAGCGCTATGCAATTAATGAATTTGTTAAATTTACCATAAGCCAAAATTATTCAGCTATATAATCAGTCACTTCTAAACCAAAACCAGACAGTGAATGATAACGTTTTGGCGAACTGAGTAAACGCATAGTGCTGACACCTAAACTCGACAGAATTTGAGAGCCTACGCCAACACGACGAGATGTTCCTTGCCACATTGCTGGCGCAGGAGATTGACCATTATCTTCAGCTTCAAAGGCTTTTACTTTGGCCAATAAATTACTTGTATGTTCATCATTACCCAGTAGTACTAAAACGCCACCTTCGGAAGCAATCCGCTCCATGGCTTTTTCTAATGGCCAACTGCGCTTTTGATCACGTTCAGAATGCAGCAAATCATTAAAGGTGTTTTGCAAATGCACACGCACCAAACAATTCGGTTTTACTTCATCTTTAACCAAGGCGTAGTGTAATTGATTATCGATAGTGTCTCTAAACGTCACCATAGTAAATTCACCAAAACGAGTGGGTAATTTACACTGAGCTTCACGTACAACGGTAGTTTCGTTAGTGTTACGGTATTCGATTAAATCGGCAATAGTACCGATTTTAATCCCATGTTTTTCACTGAATATTTCTAAGTCTGGACAGCGCGCCATGGTGCCATCTTCGTTTAAAATCTCAACAATGACGCCTGAAGGTTCACAGCCAGCTAAGCGCGCTAAATCGCAACCCGCTTCAGTGTGGCCAGCGCGGGTTAATACTCCGCCCTCTTGTGCCATCAACGGAAAAATATGTCCAGGTTGCACTAAATCAGAGGCTTTGGCGTCTTTTGCAACGGCAGCTTGTACGGTCACTGCACGGTCATGAGCAGAAATACCTGTTGTGACTCCGGTCGCCGCCTCAATTGATACAGTAAAATTAGTCGAGAACTGGGCATTATTATTGGTAACCATTAAAGGCAAATTAAGCTGCTGACAACGCTCTTTGGTCATTGTTTGGCAAATTAATCCACGGCCATAGGTTGCCATGAAATTGATTGCTGCTGGCGTCACTTTATCAGCGGCCATGATCAAATCACCTTCATTCTCTCTGTCTTCATCATCCATCAAGATAACCATCTTACCTTGACGAATATCTTCAATGATTTCTTCTATGCTATGTAGCGCCATTGTCAGACCTTTATTTAGTAAGTGTTTGATTTAAACCTTAGGCATTAAATCTATTGGTATTGCATATTATGTATAGGGTACAAATGGTATTTTACTGTCGCGATTAACGTAAAAAACCTGATTTAGCGAGTAACTCCATGGTCACGCCCGATGAAGGCTGCACATGGTTAGTTTCCGGTTGCATTAAACGTTCTAAATAACGCGCGATTAAATCGACTTCGATATTGACACTATCGCCTACTTTTAAATCCACCAGCGTGGTTTCACCTACAGTGTGAGGTACAATCGTTAATCTAAAACGAGCACCATCGACTTCATTAACAGTCAGGCTCACACCATCGATGGTGATCGAGCCTTTGTGAGCAATATAGCGACTTAATTGGGCCGGTACTGATAACCAAAACTCTATTGATTTACCTCTGTAAGCGCATTGCTCAACTTTTGCAATGCCGTCGACGTGTCCACTTACCATGTGTCCACCTAATCGAGTGGTTGCCGTAACCGCTTTCTCAAGATTAACCTTTTGACCGACCTGATAACGACTAAAGCCAGTTAAGTCAACGGTTTCAGCTGATATATCAGCAACGTAACCATCACCTAAACGCTCAACAACGGTCAAACACACGCCATTGGTTGCTATACTGTCACCTAGCTTTACATCCGTTAAATCCAGCTTACCGCTGGCAACTGTTAAGCGGATATCGTTACCTTTGCGATCAATTTTACGTAATGTGCCAAGGGCTTCGATTATTCCTGTAAACATAATACTCACTTTTTGCAGTTAAACGTTGCTGTTGTTCAGGTTTTGGACTGAACAACACGCACATTAATAGGGTTGATTATATCTGAGGATATAACGCTTATCTTGTCCAACGTTGCGTTCATCAATTAATTGCAGTGCCGGCGCTTGCTCCATTGTACTGTAATTAGGTAACTGCAACATATTACGTCCGTGGCTACCTAATAGTTTAGGCGCCTGGTAAAGCACAATATCATCAACGAGCCCTTGGGCGACAAATGCTCCGGCTAAGGTAGCACCGGCTTCAACTAAAACAGAATTAGTATGCTGACCTAAATATGTTAGCAAAGCTAACAATGGGATTCTGCCTGACGAGTCACACGTTAACTGAAGAAATGATACGTGATCTGGAAATGCAGCTTTGGTGCTTTCGGGATAATTACAGCCAGAAACCAGTAAAATAGGACTTTGAATTGAAAATAATTGCTGTGTTGCTGTTAATCTTGCGCGACTGTCGAGCACAACCCTTAGAGGTTGGAAGATTTCATCTTTTGTATGGCGAGTGGTTAACTCACCTAACGCCTCATAGCGCACATTAAGGCTTGGGTCATCGACAAGAATGGTTTCAACACCAGTGATTAATGCACAATGGCTAGCGCGGTATTTTTGCACATCAGCTCTTGCTGCACTGCCAGTAATCCACTTCGACACGCCATTAGACAGAGCCGTTTTACCATCTAAACTGGCTGCTATCTTTACCGTTATCCAAGGAAGTCCTGTTTTCATCCGCTTCATAAAACCCAGATTAAGGTCATAGGCTTGTTCGCTGAGCAATCCAACATCAACGTTAATACCAGCCTCACGTAACAGGGTTATACCGCGACCAGACACTTGTGGATTTGCATCGGTCACCGATACCACAACTCTGGCAACTTTGGCATTAATTAAGCCTAAAGCACAAGGTGGTGTGCGGCCATAATGACTGCAAGGTTCAAGAGTGACATACGCCGTGGCACCTTCAGCAGACAAGCCATTATCATGCACCATTTTCAGCGCATTAACTTCGGCATGCCCTTGGCCAGCACGTTGATGATAACCCTCACCAATAATCTTATTCTGATAAACAATGACACAACCGACACAAGGATTTGGCCGAGTGGTATAACGGCCTTTCTCGGCAAGCGCGATGGCACGGCTCATCATTTGGGTGTCAAAGGTAGACCAGTTAGACATGGGAGATAATCTCTTATTGCTTAAATGCCATTAAAACCATTAAAACAGATATTATTAAGCAGCATTACTTTTGCAATTTAGCAATGGCTTCACCAAATTGGGATACATCTTCAAATGCGCGATAAACCGATGCAAAGCGGATATATGCCACTTTATCAAGGCTCATCAACTGTTCCATCATCAGATTGCCAATCATTTCAGAATTCACCTCACGCTCACCTGTCGCGCGCAGTGTTGATTTGATTTTAGTCAATGCTTGTTCAATTTCATCAATTGAGACTGGGCGTTTTTCGACCGCACGTAGCATGCCGCCACGCAATTTTTCTTCATCGAATGGTTGTCGAGTGCCGTCACGTTTGATGACTCTAGGCATGACTAATTCTGCGCCTTCAAACGTGGTGAAACGTTCATGACATTCGGTACATTCCCGGCGGCGACGTACTTGGTGACCATCAGCCACTAATCGAGAATCTATAACTTTGGTATCGGTCGCGCTACAAAAAGGGCAATGCATTGAACCTCCTGCAGAAAAAAACAAAATGGCCGCTAACAATTAGCGGCCATTAAAGTTTATCCTATTTGTTGAGCAAGGTTAACCTAAACCTTTTCAACAGGCATCAAGTGACGATTAACCGTATACAGGGAATCGGGCACATAATGCCAACACTTGACCTTTCACTCGTTCAGCCACTTCGGCGTTAGATGCATCATCAAGAATGTCACAAATCCAACCGGTCAATTCTTTCGCTTCTGCTTCTTTAAAACCACGACGAGTAATTGCTGGCGTTCCAATACGAACACCAGAGGTGACAAACGGTGAACGTGGATCATCAGGCACTGAGTTTTTGTTGACGGTAATGTTGGCATTGCCCAATGCAGCATCTGCTTCTTTACCGGTTAAATCACGACCAATTAAATCAACCAACATTAAATGGTTTTCTGTACCGCCAGAAACAATTTTGTAACCGCGAGCTAAAAATACTTCAACCATAGCTTTAGCGTTTTTAACCACTTGCTGCTGGTATACCTTGAACTCTGGCTCTAATGCCTCTTTAAATGCAACCGCTTTACCTGCGATTACATGCATTAAAGGGCCACCTTGGCCACCAGGGAATACCGCTGAGTTCAACTTTTTATACAACACTTCATCATCGGCAGCAGAAATAATAATCCCGCCACGTGGACCCGCTAATGTTTTATGAGTTGTTGAGGTGACCACATGTGCATGTGGGACTGGCGTTGGATAAACATCTGCAGCCACTAAGCCAGCAACGTGAGCCATATCAACAAGCAAATAAGCACCAACTTTATCAGCAATCTCACGCATTTTAGCCCAATCGACTATGCCTGAAAATGCCGAAAAACCGCCGATCATCATCTTAGGCTTGTGCTCAATGGCTAAACGCTCCATTTCGTCATAATCAATTTTGCCAGCTTCATCGATACCGTAAGGAATGATGTTGTAAAGCTTGCCTGAAAAATTCACTGGTGAACCATGGGTCAAATGACCACCATGAGCAAGGTTCATCCCTAAAACAGTATCACCCGGTTGTAACAACGCCATAAACACTGCGCTGTTTGCTTGTGAGCCTGAATGAGGCTGTACGTTGGCATAAGTTGCACCAAATAATTCTTTTGCGCGTTCAATAGCCAATGTTTCAACAACATCAACGTATTCGCACCCACCATAATAACGCTTGCCTGGATAACCTTCAGCATACTTGTTAGTTAACTGAGAACCTTGCGCTTCCATCACACGTGGACTGGTATAGTTTTCAGATGCAATCAATTCAATGTGTTCTTCTTGACGACAAGTTTCATCTTCAATGGCTTTAAATAATTCTGGATCATAATCCGCAATATTCATCGCTTTCTTCAACATGGTAGCTCCAACATCATTATCTATATAGTAGGGTTGCGCGGTATTCTACTCTGCAACGATAATGATTTACAGTACAAACAACATGAAATTCACTGTGTTCTGAATACAAAACGATTCATGTTGATAACACCAAGCTAGCAGATTGTTTAGCGAATTGAGTCTAAAAAGCACGCTAGATAAAATCACACAATTGCCTGTTGAGTTCAGCACATAATACAGTAGAATTATCACCATCTTTGTTGACAATTAGACAGTATAATTATGGCTCAATTTGTATACAGCATGCTTCGTGTGGGTAAAATTGTCCCACCCAAAAAGCAAATATTAAAAGACATTTCGTTAAGCTTCTTTCCTGGCGCTAAGATTGGTGTGCTCGGGTTAAACGGTTCGGGTAAATCAACATTGCTGCGCATCATGGCGGGAATAGATACCGAAATTGAAGGTGAAGCACGCCCAATGCCTGGGTTAAAGATTGGCTACTTACCGCAGGAGCCGCGCTTAAACGAACAACAAACTGTGCGCGAAGCCGTCGAAGAAGCCCTAAGCGAAGCTAAAAATGCACTAATACGCTTAGACGAGGTCTATTCTGCTTATGCTGAGCCCGATGCAGACTTCGACGCACTTGCAAAAGAGCAAGGCGAATTAGAAGCCATCATCCAATCTCAAGATGCGCATAATCTTGATCATATTCTTGAACGTGCAGCTAACGCATTACGTCTGCCCGATTGGGATGAGAAAATTGCCGTACTCTCTGGTGGTGAACGACGCCGAGTGGCCATTTGTCGCTTATTGCTTGAAAAACCGGAAATGCTATTACTCGACGAACCAACCAACCATTTGGATGCAGAGTCAGTGGCGTGGTTAGAGCACTTTTTACAAGAATATAACGGCACTGTGGTGGCGATTACCCACGATCGTTACTTCTTAGATAATGCTGCTGGCTGGATTTTAGAACTTGACCGCGGTGAAGGTATTCCATGGGAAGGTAACTATTCATCTTGGCTTGAACAAAAAGATGCGCGCTTGTCCCAAGAATCGTCCACAGAAAGCGCCCGCCAAAAAACCATTGCTAAAGAATTAGAGTGGGTACGCCAAGGTGCTAAAGGTCGTCAATCAAAAGGTAAAGCCCGTATGGCTCGCTTTGAAGAATTGAACACCAACGATTACCAAAAGCGTAACGAGACTAATGAACTGTTTATTCCACCAGGGCCTCGTTTAGGCGACAAAGTCATTGAAGTGACTAATTTAACCAAGTCATATGGTGACCGCATACTGATTGATGATTTGACATTCACGGTTCCTAAGGGCGCTATCGTCGGCATTATTGGTGCTAACGGTGCGGGTAAGTCAACCTTATTCAAAATGATCTCAGGCGAGGAACAACCAGACAGTGGCTCTATTTCTGTCGGTGATTCGGTTCAAATTGCGTCGGTTGATCAGTTCCGTGATTCGATGAATGACAAAAACACCGTGTGGCAAGAAATTTCAGGCGGCCAAGATATTATGCGCATCAACAACACTGAAATTTCTAGCCGTGCTTACGTAGGCCGCTTTAACTTCCGTGGTGGCGATCAGCAGAAAATAATTGGTTCATTATCGGGTGGTGAGCGCAACCGAGTTCACTTAGCTAAGTTATTACAAGCCGGTGGCAACGTATTATTACTCGACGAACCCACCAACGACTTGGACGTTGAAACTTTACGAGCGTTAGAGGAAGCGTTATTAGAGTTCCCTGGTTGTGCAATGGTTATTTCCCATGACCGTTGGTTCCTTGACCGTATTGCGACCCATATTTTGGATTACCGTGATGAAGGTAAAGTGAGCTTCTATGAAGGTAACTATACTGAGTACTCAACTTGGTTAAAAGCCACCTTAGGCACCGATGTAGTAGAACCGCATCGATTAAAATACAAGCGTTTAAATAAATAATTCGTCTGCAATAAAGTGTTGAATAATAAAGCAGAGCCTCAGCGCTCTGCTTTATTATATTAGCCATTATTTAAAAGATTATTACAAAACTAACGATCGAAATCTCGACAAGTGTCAAAAATTTGTCAATTTATTGTGAGCAATGCACCACAATCTGTTTGTAAAGCCAAAATAACTTCAGTATTATAAATTATTAACGGATTATTTTACTCTTTGCTGATTACACTCAGCGCAATACAGAGTGTCGATGGTTCCAGCTTGTAGAGAAATTTAATGGAGATATCAGTGAGATACGGTTCAATTAGCCTTGCTTTATTGTGCTTATACGCAAGCAACTCATTTGCGGCACTCGAAGTCATTACCACATCAGAAAAGCAGACTCTCAATAAAATTGAAAATCAATACGATATCGATTCTCTGCTAATCACTGTTAATGACAAATTCTCACAGCTTAATAAAAAAGCCTATGACGTTGAAGGTCTGAAAAAAACAATTGTTTCAGAACAGCAGCGCTACGATGAGCTTATTACAGAATTACCTAAGGTTATTCGGGCTAAAACAGGGCTTCCAGAAACCTATATACAAATTGAAGAGTCTGTCAATTTAGTCGATGAATTAACCCTAAAGGCAGAAGAAGACAGTAAACGCCTTGAAACTGAAAAGGTTGAAATATTAACTGAATATGAGGCGATAAATAAAAAACGTGCCGCTAAAAGTCAGCAACTATTTAAACTCAAAACTGATATTACTAATCGTTTAATTGCAGATTTATCTAAATCAAGCAGCACACTGCCAGTCAATATTAATGGTTCGACTGAGTGTTCAAAATATCAAACTATCGCAGATTGTTTGAAAGAGTCTAAAAGCAGCATTTTATCCAATACTCGTAATGAGTCGCCGTTTTTAAATGACAAAAGTGTTTTATTGTCATATGAAGTTATCGACGCCAATATGAATATGAGAGGCGATTTGCATTATAAAGTGGCGATGAACTTTAAGCCTTCTTATAACGATAAAATTGACTCAATGTTAAATGAAGAATTAGGCCTTAAGTCGGCGATGGTTACCTTAATCAGTAACGTACCAGCAGATTGGTATATCAATGGCACCAAAGTAGGCACGGGTAAAAAACTTTTTCACGAGATCCCTTTAGGGAAACACGGCATTTTAGCGTCTTACCAAAATCAAGATAAATCAAGCGTCGAAAATGTTGAAGGCAATGGCGTATTTAATTATAAATTTGCCAATGTTGCTGCGTCTAATACAGCCAGCAACCAAGCTAAAGCAGTGACAGCAGAAGTCCCAAAAGGTATTCTTAAACCATCAGCTAAACCGCAGCCTGTAGTCCAAAAAACTAAGGCTAAATACACCTTGTTTTCAGACCAAACCAGTATTAAGTTAAGTGATGATGATGCCAAAAAGAAATCATCCGATAAAGGTTATGAATACTTTATGGGTGTTACACCTGTCAATAAAAAGCAAAACATTGAATTTACTAACGAGCCTATCGAGAAGTAATGTTTCAACCAGTGTTTTAACATAACTATTTGTTCAGCCTGGCTGACATAAATCAAAGCCATATCTTCGGATATGGCTTTTTTTGTTGCTATAGCATCATCAAAACCCACTATTGATATGCGCCTTGTTACAAAGAAAATTAAAAGATTTACATTACTTTACGCTGAATTAAGCAAATATAATTACAATAAGCTTGCATCAATCACGGGCTAGTCGTTAGCCAATGTCGTCTTGTAACGACATCATCAATTATTGCTTATAGAGATGTGTACTTAAATGATCAAAAAACTTAGCCAATGTCTTTTTTCGACTACCGTATTGATGATGGGATATGTTGGGTTTATTTCCAATGGTGTTGCCGTGCCCACACCTCCTCGCGCTGAAAAAGTGGTTCCTGTCGTCACCGCCACCGTTGAACAACATGAGCTTTCGCAATCAATTACCTTAATAGGAAAACTGGCGGCAACTCACTCGGTAATGATAGCGCCACAAGTCGCAGGAAAAATAGACAGCATAGCAGTCACATCTAACCAATACGTCAATAAAGGCCAAGCACTACTGACACTTGATAACCGCAAAGCAAAAGCCAGCGTAACCGAAGCGCAAGCCTATTATCAAGATGAAGTGCGTAAGCTTAATGAGTTTAACAAGTTGATTCACGTTAACGCCATCACTCAAACAGAAATAGAAGCGCAAAAGTCCAGTGTTGATATCGCTTTCGCTCGCCTTGAATCAGCCAAAACAGATCTGGATTACCATACTCTAGCCGCGCCATTTTCAGGAAACACTGGTTTGGTTAACTTCAGCCGCGGCAAGATGGTCAGTATCAATGAGTCACTATTATCACTTGATGATTTATCCGTGTTACAGCTCGATTTACAAGTGCCGGAGCATTATCTCTCTTTGTTAAGTACAGGAATGTCGGTAAACGCTTCCAGCAGAGCATGGAATAAAACCATTTTTACTGGCAAGATTATCGCTATTGATCCACGCGTCAATTCACAAACACTCAATCTCAATATTCGTAGTCAGTTTGATAATCAAAAGGGTCAATTAAAGCCCGGTATGATGATGTCAGCGACACTGGTATTTCCAAGCGTGTCTTCCCCTATTGTTCCGGTACAAGCACTTGAATATTCTGGTACCAAACGTTATGTCTACGTAATCAACCAGGACAATATCGCCACACGCACCGAAGTGATGTTAGGCGCCAGAATTGACGACCAAGTGTTACTGGAATCTGGCATAAATATCGGCGACCACATCGTCGTTCAAGGGCTGGTAAATATGCGTGATGGTGTCAAAGTAAAAGACTTAGCTAAGCAAGCTCAAACAAGCCCTGTTAAACAGGAGCAAAAATAATGTGGCTAAGTGATACGGCGGTAAAGCGCCCTGTAGTTGCGATTGTATTAAGTTTATTACTGTGTGTTTTTGGCTTAGTGTCGTTCTCTAAACTGTCGGTTAGAGAAATGCCCGACGTACAAAATCCGGTAGTGACCGTCATGACCACTTATAGCGGTGCATCTGCCACTATTATGGAAAGTAAAATCACCAAGAGCCTTGAAGATGAATTAACTGGCATCAGCGGTATTGATGAAATCACCTCAACCACTCGAAATGGCATGTCACGTATTTCAATCGAGTTTGAACTAGGTTGGGACTTAACCGAAGGCGTCAGTGACGTACGAGATGCCGTTGCCAAAGCACAACGTCGCTTACCCGATGAAGCTGATGATCCGATTGTATCTAAAGATAATGGTACTGGTGAGCCGTCGATTTACGTCAACTTAAGCTCTGAAAATATGGATCGTACTCAACTCACTGATTACGCCCAGCGGGTATTAGAGGACAGATTTAGCTTAATTACTGGGGTGAGCTCAGTCAATATTTCTGGTGGCTTATACAAAGTCATGTATGTACAACTAAAACCGCAATTAATGGCCGGTAGAAATGTAACTACCAACGACATTATTAGTGCGTTAAATACCGAAAATCTTGAAACACCCGGTGGCGAAGTCCGTAACGACACCACCGTCATGTCAGTCAGAACAAAACGGCTATATTACAGCCCAGAAGACTTCAACTATTTAGTTGTCCACACTGCTGACGATGGCACGCCTATTTATCTTAAAGATGTCGCTAGCGTGTTCATTGGGGCAGAAAATGAAAACTCGACCTTTAAAAGTAACGGCATCGTTAACCTAAGCCTAGGCATAGTGCCGCAATCTGATGCCAACCCATTAGATATATCATTGCAAGTACAACAAGAAGTCGACAAAGTGCAGAGTTTTCTGCCAAAAGGAACGCAGTTGGTTGTCGATTATGATGCCAATGTGTTTATTGCGCGCTCGATTAATGAGGTTTACAACACCCTATTCATTACTGGGGTATTGGTTATTCTTGTGCTGTACATTTTTATCGGTCAAGTACGGGCAACACTCATTCCTGCAGTCACAGTACCAGTATCATTAATTGCCGCATTTATGGCGGCATACAGCTTAGGTTACTCCATTAACTTATTAACCCTAATGGCGCTTATTCTAGCCATTGGTCTAGTGGTTGATGACGCCATCGTTGTGGTTGAGAATATCTTCCACCATATTGAACAAGGTGAAAAACCGATACTTGCGGCCTATAAAGGGACTCGCGAAGTCGGTTTTGCTGTGATATCAACTACCCTAGTACTGGTGATGGTATTTTTACCTATTTCATTTATGGATGGCATGGTCGGGTTATTGTTTACTGAGTTCTCCGTGATGCTGGCAATGTCGGTGCTGTTTTCATCCCTTATCGCCCTTACCCTTACCCCAGTGATGAGCAGTAAACTATTAAAAGCCAATGTGAAGAAAAATCGTTTTAACATTGCGATCGATAATGGCTTTAATCGTTTAGAGCAACGGTATCGTAGTATGGTCAAATGGGCATTGCACTGGCGCATGGCAGCACCATTCATTATTATCGCCTGCATCGGTGGTAGCTATTTACTCTTGCAACAAGTCCCTTCTCAACTCTCACCACAAGAAGACCGCGGGGTATTATTTGCGTTTATTAAAGGCGCCGAAGGCACCAGTTATAATCGCATGGTTGCCAATATGGACATCGTTGAAAACCGATTAATGCCACTATTGGGTCAAGGAGTAGTGAAATCATTTAGCGTTGAAGCGCCAGCATTTGGCGGTCGAGCGGGAGATCAAACCGGATTTGCGATTATCCAGTTAGAAGACTGGCAAGATCGTGATACCGATATTAAACAAGCGTTAGCGTTAATCAGCCAAACGTTAAAAGACATTCCAGATGTCATGGTACGGCCAATGTTGCCAGGATTTAGAGGCCAATCAAGTGAACCGGTTCAATTTGTATTGGGCGGCTCTGACTATTCTGAGTTATTTAAATGGGCTCAAGTACTACAACAAGAAGCCGATGCAAGCCCTATGCTGGACGGGGCTGATTTAGATTACGCAGAGACCACACCAGAACTTGTTGTGACGGTAGACAAGCAACGAGCTGCAGAGTTAGGCATTAGCGTTTCAGAAATAGCGACAACCTTAGAAATCATGTTGGGCGGCCGCAGTGAAACAACCTTTGTTGAACGTGGCGAAGAATATGATGTGTACCTTCGCGGTGATGAAAACAGCTTTAACAGCGTCACAGACCTCAGTAAGATTTACTTTAGAAGCAGCAAAGGCGAATTAATCACCCTTGATACCGTCACTAAAGTTGAAGAAGTTGCCTCGCCGCAACGATTAAGTCATACCAATAAGCAAAAATCGATCACCATCAAGGCAAATTTAGGCGAAGGTTATACCCTTGGCGAAGCACTCGACTTTTTAGAACAACGCGCAATAACATTACTGCCAAACGATATTTCAATTGCCTACACGGGTGAGTCAAAAGACTTTAAAGAGAACCAAGCTGGGGTGCTCATTGTATTTGCTTTAGCACTGCTGATTGCTTATCTGGTATTGGCGGCTCAATTTGAAAGTTTTATCAATCCTGCAGTGGTGATGTTTACCGTTCCCATGGGGATTTTTGGTGGCTTTATTGGCTTAGTGCTCACTCATCAAGGGATGAATATCTATAGCCAAATTGGCATGATCATGTTGATTGGTATGGTAACTAAAAATGGTATATTAATCGTTGAGTTTGCTAATCAGCTACGCGACCGAGGCTTATCGCTCGACAATGCCATTATTGACGCATCGGCTCGTCGCTTAAGACCCATTTTAATGACAGCCTTTACCACCCTTATTGGTGCCATACCATTAATCGTATCAACCGGCGCGGGGAGTGAAAGCCGTATTGCGGTAGGAACTGTGATATTCTTCGGCATGGCATTTGCGACCGTTGTCACCCTATTGGTGATACCCGCAATGTACCGACTTATTTCTTCGTCAACTCACTCTCCAGGGTTTGTTGAAGCACAACTTAATGACGCCATTGCCGCTCAAAAAGCGCAACAGCCTTAATCTTCACAGGTGTAATAATGACAACGCTTGCCGTATTTGTAGATGTGCAAAATATTTATTACACCTGTAAGCAAGGTTTTGGCCGTTCATTCAATTACCGAGCTTTATACAAACATTTGGCGGCACAGGGCACTATTAGCCACGCAATAGCTTACGCTATAGCACCAGCCGATGACGGTCAGGTTAAATTTCAAGATGCACTAAAACATATTGGTTTTACGGTTAAAACCAAACCTTATATCCAGCGCAGTGATGGTTCCGCCAAGGGAGATTGGGATGTTGGGATTACCATCGACATGCTAGAGATAGCGCCCACGGTAGATGAGGTTATTTTACTGTCTGGTGATGGTGATTTCGATTTGTTACTCAAAAAAATCAATCAAACGACCACATGCTACACCCATGTATTAAGTGTTGAGCGCCTCACTGCAAAATCATTAACCGATCAAGCCCAGCACTTCACCGCAATCGATGCCTCGCTTCTTATTTAAATACAAACAATGACAATAATCACCCACTTTAAGCACAAGCGACAAAGCTAACACATACGACAAAAATATCGCTAAGATAGATACCAACAGAAATTAGTTTGATTTATTCCTCAGCCATTAAGCCTTCATTTACACAAGTTTCTTCTCATCAATACGGTTTAAATTTGATGAGAGGAAGATGAGTAGATCCCAAATTCACAAACAATGTTATTATTTTGTTGTGTAAAATAGTGACTGTATTTACAATATATCATCCTGTTATTATAGGTATCAAAATCAGTTTTTCATAAAAATAATAATAAGGTCTCTGATGGTGTTCTTTTTCCAAAGATGGTTATGCTCGCTGTTATGCTTACTTCTTTCAGTTGCCTTTATTTCAGCCACAAACGCAGAACAGTTTCAAATAGATAGGCTCAATATTGCTGACGGTTTACCGTCAACCATGATCACCTCTATCTATCAGCAAAAAAACGGATTTTTATGGTTTGCAACCGATGCTGGTGTGAGCCGTTATGATGGCCAAGAGTTTATAAACTTTCAGTTTTCACCGGGATCCAAAAGACATATATCGAATAACTTTGTGACAGATATTATCGAAGACGCCCAAGGCAATATCTGGTTTGCTACTGAAGACGGTCTTAATCAACTCACCGTCGATGATGAACTTAACATCTACCCCACCTCACAACAGCCTTTCGCTCAAAACACCAATTGGATAATGCGTTTATACTTGGATTCAAAACGCCAGCTATGGATAGGTACTGGCAGTGGGTTACAATATAAAACAGAGCATGGAACCGATTTTATCTCGGTTCCATTATATTTAAACCAACAAGATACTCCTGTAGAAACATCTATTTACAGCATAGTTGAAGACACTCAACACCGTATTTGGGTAGGGACCGACCATGGTCTCGCATTATTAGAACCCAACAGTACAACAATGCAGCTATATCAATCAGATAAAGCACAAGCAATATCCACTACAGGTTCAGCCGTTACTACGGCAGATTTATTTAATGATTACATTCTGACGAGTCAAATAGATAATCATGGTCAACTTTGGTTTGGTAGCCAACATTTTGGCTTAATTAAATTTATGCCTAACGACAACACATTCCAGCATTTTTTTAGTCCAAAACAACCAAAGGTTGGACAAATTCCCAGTAACTACATCTCCAGCATAGCGATTGAAGACGATCAACATATCTGGATTAGTACCGATAAAGGTGCGGCAAATTTAACTGTCGCATCCGAACATTTTGACTGGTTAACCTCACAAACGTTTAATCAACAATCATTACCGACCAATGATGTTGATGATGTATTTATCGACCATTCAGGAATCATTTGGTTTGCGACTAACCAAGGTGCGGCCTTTTACACGCCATTGAAAAAATCAAGTCGACTGTATAAACCCCTTGCCAGCCAATCAGAGCTATCAGGAGGCAATGTTTACGCAATAGCCTTAACGCAATCAGGTGATGCCTGGGTAGCAACAAATAAGGGTATCGATAAGATAAACATCGATAATAAAACGGTTGAATTAGGACCTTTAAAAGATAAAACCACTCCATCATTAATAAACAATATTTGGAACGTAACAACAGACAAAGATAATAATCTGTGGTTTTCTGACGCTGAAGGCCTGAGTTTTTATGATCAACGCTCTGACACTGTGCAACACTTTAGTAATAAAGTGAATAATCCCTATGGCTTTCCTAATACTGATTTCTATACTGTTGACCCAGACCAAGAAGGCAATGTGTGGATCACTGGCTATTTAGACGCTGGCGTAATGCTATTTAACCCGCAAAAAGGTTTAATAAAACATTATTTTAACGATGCGGATAATCTTTATACTTCAGGTGGGAATTTCACCTTCGACAGTTTAATCGCTACCCAAGGTGAGTTATGGTTAGCCACCACCAATGGTATTTTCATTATCGATCCTAAAACGGATATCACCTCACACTTAAGCTTAGGTAATGAAAGAGAGAACATCCGAATAGGCGGTATTTACCAAGATAAACAAGGCATTATATGGGCAGCAACCCAAGGTCTCGGGTTAGCAAAAATAATTCCAACATCAAATGTACCTCAGGGATTTACCATTGAATACATTACACGTCAGCAAGGCCTACCAGATAACCGTTTAAAAGCCGTCATTGGTGATGACCAAGGTAATTTATGGCTAACGAGCCAGCATACGTTGATCAAATATACCCCAAAAACCGCTAAAATAAGTGTTTATCCCAGCGTGATTAACACCGACAACTTAACCTTTAATGAAGCCGCAATAGCCATTTATCAACACCAGTTACTATTAGGTACTAATAAAGGGGTGATACAGATAGATATCGACACTATTAGCCAAAATGATTTTGCGCCTCCGGTGCATATCACTTCGGCAAAAATAGCCAATAAATCGTATATTAATATTAACAGCCATAACCCTCCCCCGAAGCCGATACTTGATTACGACAACAACATGATCCAGTTTTCATTTGCATCATTAGACTATACTGCCCCTGAACGGAATCAATATCGATATATGTTAGCCGGGTTCGATCAGGATTGGCTGACCACATTATTACCTCGGGCGATGTACACTAATTTAGCCGCTGGTGATTATGTGTTTAAAGTACAAAGCACCAATAGCGACGGTATATGGAGCAACCAACAGGCAGAATTTGCATTTAACATAAAAAAAGCCTGGTGGTATTACGCATTAATTGCTTCGGGCACCATGATTATATTGATTATGATTTTGTTTGCGTTATCTCGAATCAAACAAATGAGAGAGCTCAGTCGCCGGGCTAACTTTGACAGCTTAACGGGATTGGCAAACCGGTTTCATTTTAATCAACAACTGTCATTACTTATGTCTAATCCATACAACACCGCCGCTGTGGTGTTTATCGATTTAGATCACTTTAAAGAAGTTAACGATTCTATGGGCCATGACGTAGGCGATGAGCTCATTATCCAAGTTGGTAAACGGCTTCAGCATTGTTTAAGCCAACAAGATGTATTGGCTCGACTCGGCGGAGATGAATTTGCCTTAATCATTCCATACGAGCAAGTTGCGGCCGACGTGAACCGAGATTTAGTTAATATCATTGAACGAGTTCGTCAAACGCTCAACAAAGGCTATCAAATTAATCAATATTGGCTAAACAGTTCTGCCAGTATTGGTGTGGCATGCTTCCCGGAAGATGGTAAAGATGCCAAAACATTATTAAAACATGCTGATACCGCCATGTACGCAGCTAAACAAAATGGGCGAAACGGAAGTTACTTTTTTAACGAAACATTATCCACGGCACTATTAGAAAGATTATTGATTAAAGATCAGCTAAATAATGCCATGTCAGATGCGCAACTTGAAGTGCATTACCAGCCAAAATGTTGCGTTGATACACATGAGATTGTCGGTTTAGAGGCGTTACTTCGTTGGAATCACCCTCAACACGGGATGATTTCTCCTAGCCGCTTTATTGATCAAGCTGAAGACAGTGGCTTAATTATCGATATTGGATTATGGGTACTTGAACAAGCCTGTCAGCAAGGATATCGCTGGCTTCAACAAGGGATACTGAGAGGCAATATTTCGGTTAACATTTCACCGGTACAATTATCACAACCGACTATTGTTGATGACATTGCTGCCATTTTAGAACGAACCACCTTCCCGGCTCATCATCTTGAACTTGAAATAACCGAGTCATTACTCATTAAAGATTTAAAAACAGCACAAGACGTTCTATTAGCACTCAAACAATTACGCGTACGTATTGCCCTAGATGATTTTGGCAAAGGTTATTCGTCATTAAACTATTTGACCCAGTTCCCCATTGATACTTTAAAAATTGATAAGGGGTTTTTAAGCAGTATTTTGCCTGAAGAAACCAGCAATATAGTATTACGAAACATCATTACCTTAGGTAATGAGCTGAAATTAGATGTCATTGCAGAAGGCGTCGAAACTCATGCTCAGCTGCTTAAATTGAAACAGTATAATTGTAAAATAGTTCAAGGTTTTTTATTCAGTCATGCTCTTGATGTCACTCAATTAGAAGTATGTCTTCTACATAACAAGTTAACCTTATGTGAATATGTTGAAGTTGAAAACGAATAATGAGAGCGGTAACTTATTAGCGATTCATGCATAAGCAGCACCCAAACTGTTAACGACTTACTGCGACGTCTGCAAACACACATAACCTTCACTAACGATGCTGTTACCTATCAATCTGTATTCTAAACTAACCCTAATAAGGTGCCTTAAACTCTCGTTATTGATGCGAAGACACATTCATTTCAAGGCAGATAATTACCTGTGAAATGCTTATTCATATCGCATTACATTGTTATTATTTAAATCAATAATGAGAGGGCTCACATGATTGGGAATATCACTTTATTTGCAAAAGTGTTATTCTTGCTGGGCCGTAGCAGGACACTTCTATAAAGGATTATATGTCGTTAATACGTTACAAAAAACTAATTTTTGATTACATTCCCATGCCCAAACGAGCTCGTTTATTCATCCAATTGATATTCATATCAGTGGGAGTTTTATATACATTTAACTCGACCATCGCCGTGGCAGAACCACTAAAAATCACTTTAGCGGCAGAAGATAGTTGGCCTCCTTTTGCCGATGAAGTGGGTAATGGTATTTCCCATAACCTTATTAGACAGGCTTTTAAGCAAGTTGATGTTGACGTTTCTACTATTGTCGTACCCTATACTCGTGGTTTGATTATGACCGAGCGAGGTTCGGTTGATGGCGTTTTTAATGTGACAAAAGAGCAAAGCACTATTAACCGATTTATATTCGGTAATGAACCTTTGTTTACAGTAACAGCTTCTTTTTTCTTTGCCAAAGAACACCCTACCATTGCGGATAATAAATGGCAGATCCCAATAAAAAGCACGATTGGTATTGTGAGTGGTTATGAGTACGGCGACGAATTTACGACGCTTGTTGAACAGCTGCAGTTACACGTCATCACGGTAAATAGCCAGCGCCAATTAATCAATTTATTATTAGTAGGCAGAATTGATACCGCCATTATGTATGACCTTGTTGCTGATGTTTACATCGAACAGATGGGTGTTAGCCGTAATATAAAAGCTAAGTTTAATAATCATACCAGTAAAATTTTCGTCGCATTTTCTAAACTTAACCCTCAAGCAGAGCACATTAGCCAATTACTCGACAAAGGGCTGCTAACGTTACAAAGACAAGGTAAGTACCAACAGCTGCTTCTGCCTTCAAATGATTAACGACATAACCACAATATCAATAATATAAGGTCATAGTGTAATGAGTCACCCCTCTGTAGAGCACAAGTACAGCCCAGTTCACTCTTTTTCTGTACAAATTTATTATGAGGACACCGACTTTTCTGGTGTGGTATATCATCCTAACTTCTTAAAATATTTCGAGCGTGCGCGTGAACATGTCATCGGCGCAGATGTACTCAGCCAACTTTGGCAGCAACAACAATTGGGTTTTGCCGTTTATCGCAGCGATATGTTATGTCACGATGGGGTTGAGTTTGCAGATATTATTGATGTGCGCACACAATTTTATTTTGAAAGTAAATATCGTACCGTATGGAAACAACAAATATGGCGGCCTAATGCTAAAAAACCTGCAGTAACCGCTACAATTGAAATGGTCTGCATGAACCAGAAGCGTCAACTTGCACCTATGCCTGTAGAATTAATCGCTCATTTATCAGCAGGATTTAAGTAATTAACCATCAGACACAACGACATTTAACGTTGAAGAAATTAACTTTTAGGATCACTAAAGTGTGGATTATTAATTTTTTGATAATTAAGTTGCGGATAAAGATGTTCAAACTCATTGGCTGTCAATGGTTTAGCAAAGTAATCACCTTGAATAGTGTCTACTCCAAAAAGATGTAACCTATCTAAAACAGACTTAGATTCAACCCCTTCAACCGTCACTTCAAAACCTAAATTTTTAGCCAGCTCGATACTGGTCTTAACAATTTGTTTCGCCGCTTGAGATGTTTCAAATTCATCTAAAAAAGCTTTATCAATTTTCACTTCATCAACGGGCAAATGACGCAAATAAGCTAAAGAAGAATGACCAGTACCAAAATCGTCAATCGCAAGTTTAACTCCAATATCACGTAATTGATTTAAGGTAACAATCGTTTGCTCGAGCGATTTCATTAACACACTTTCAGTAATTTCAATGGTAATGGTTTCGGCAGGAACCAGATACTGAGATAGTTTGGTGGCGACATCGGCAGCAAGGTTTGGATTATCTAAATCAGTAGATGACAAATTAATGGCTACATTAACGTAAACCCCCATATTTCGCCATTTGGCTTGTTGAGCCAATACGTTATCTAACACCCAACTACTCAGAATATCGATCATTCCAGTCTGTTCCGCTAATGGAATAAATTCATTTGGAGAAATTAATCCTAAGCCTTCATGTTGCCAACGAATTAACGCTTCAACCTGCTTACATCGGCCGCTTTTTATGTCTAGCTTTGGTTGAAATACCATAAATAATTGACCTTGCTTTAACCCTTTAGGCAAGCCATTAATAATCAACAATTCTCGGTATTGTGCTTTATCATCATCTTGATCGTAAAAAGCAATCGGCTGTTTTAATGCTTTGGCTTTCTTCAGTGCTAAATCTAAACGGCGCAGCATCAAACTGACATCGGCATGATGCTCATTGAGCGACAATACTCCGAGCTGCATTTTGATACTGATTGGCTGTTGTTCTATTTCAAATGGACTTTGTAAATCATTTTTTATCGTTTGCAACTGCTCGACAGTCAACGGTTGCTGGAAAAACAACAAAAATTCATTACCGTTCATACGTGCGATGAACTGTGCTTTACAGTTCAGGTTATCTATCCGCTTGGCAAAAGCTTTCAGCAATTTGTCACCAAATAAAAAACCAAATAAATCATTCACAAAACGAAATTGTCGAATATCCACCAGCACTAACATACCTTCTGAAATAGGCATTTTTGACAACATTTTACGTTTAAAGCCGACACGATTAGCTAATCCGGTTAACTTATCTCGTTCGGTGCTAAATAGGCTTGATTGATGTAAATGATGGAGGACATTAATGAGCGGTTTTAACGATTTGGCAGGAGAATCTATGTTAAATGAATCTTGATTGAGTAATTGTAATTCTAACGAGTGAGTTAATTGTTTAATAAAACGATGCTGACGCCAATGGAGAAATGCAATGGTGCACAGCATAATCACAATCATAAATAACACTGTTATTAGCAAATAATTCATTAAGTATTCATCATGTTACAGTTTTAGTCATCGGTTATTTAAACATCAAAAAAATCTCACTTAGATATTAATCATTTAATGTTAACTCATTGATTAATATCCGTGAAACTCACTTAACATAGCATTATTCGTAACTTTGCTTAATTGAATGGTACATATCAATAAACTCATCACTAGCAAGATCTTCTGGTGTTACAGGTAAACCTCGTAGGACAAAGACACCTAACCTTTCTTCTAACTCTTCACCGGCTCTAAGTTCACCAGTATAAAATGCCGCAGAACGAATAAAGTCGAGATAAGTCACTTTTTCAGGCATATAATGAAGATCAGCCCAACGCTCCACCACTTCCATAACTTCTGGGGCAAAGTCCCACGTTTTTAATACCGCACGACCAATCGGCCCCTGCATTTTACGTACGAGACTTCGTAAGTCATCAATTCGGCTAAACAATTCTGGGTGAACTTCTGCTTCGGTTAATACTGGTAATGCACCAATATTATGTACCAATCCCGCAAGGGTAAGCGTATCACGGTCTAGTTTTTTAGTGGGATGACGTTTGTTATACATTTCAAGCATCGCACAAGATGAAGCTGTCACTTCAATAGAGGTCTTCCATACCTCATCCATCACCTCCCACACCATTTCGTTGGTTGAGATAAAGAGCTGTTCCATGGCAACTGACGTGGTAATGGATTTAATTTGCACTAAACCAATACGATTAACGGCGGCATTTATGCTTTCTGCTTTATTACCACGAGAATATAAAGCGCTGTTTGCCACTTTAATAATACGGGCTGAAATAGCCGCATCTTGTCCAATAATATCTGCTACTTGTTTAAGGCTCGAATCTTGACGAGATACCACTTCTTGAACACGCATGGCCACTTCAGGTAATGTTGGTAAAACTAAAGCATCATCTTTGAGCTTTTTTAATAGTCCAACCAAGAGTTGATGTTCCGTAGACATGGGTTCTCCATAAATAAATAGTCTCTAATGTTGGATTATATACCCAAACCGATAACGTTTGCGATTACTCAACTGACGACAACTCAATTATTTATATCTTTCTGTGCTGATTTAACAGTTATAAATTCCTTCGATACAATAAAAATACAACCAACCTCACAAATACCAAGGCTATATTTGTCCTCGCTAATATCCTTAAGTAAGCTTCGACCCTTTCATCACACAATGTTCAATTAGGTCAAAAAACATGTTTAAACCTGAATTATTATCTCCTGCTGGTACGCTTAAAAATATGCGTTACGCCTTTGCTTATGGTGCTGATGCTGTTTACGCAGGCCAACCTCGTTATAGCTTACGAGTTAGAAATAATGATTTCAAAATGGAGACACTTGCCAGCGGTATTGAAGAGGCTCACGCCCTCGGTAAAAAATTGTATGTGGTGAGTAATATTGCCCCACATAATGCCAAGCTAAAAACCTATATTAAAGACATGCAACCGGTGATCGCGATGAAACCTGATGCGGTGATCATGTCTGACCCTGGGCTTATCATGATGGTCCGCGAAGCGTTTCCTGAACAAGTGGTTCACTTATCGGTTCAAGCAAATGCGATTAACTGGGCATCGGTTAAATTCTGGCAACAACAAGGCATCAAGCGAGTCATTTTATCGCGTGAATTATCATTGGATGAAATTGAAGAAATTCGCCAACGTTGTCCAGATATTGAATTAGAAGTGTTTGTGCATGGCGCACTTTGCATGGCGTACTCTGGCCGTTGCTTGCTCTCTGGTTACATGAATAAACGCGATCCTAATCAAGGAACCTGTACCAACTCATGCCGTTGGAAATACGATGTGCACCCAGCACAGCAAACAGAGACTGGCGATATCATCCCTGTGGCTCCAACCGTACAGTTTGAGAGCCCTACATTAGGTTCGGGCCAACCTAGTAGCGACATAGTGCTACTGCAAGAAGCTGGTCGTCCTGGCGAGTATATGCCTGCGTTTGAAGATGAACATGGCACCTACATTATGAACTCAAAAGATTTACGGGCTATTCAACATGTGGATCGTTTAACCAGAATGGGGATTGATTCATTAAAAATTGAAGGTCGTACTAAATCTTTTTACTATGTCGCGCGCACCGCACAATTATATCGCCAAGCAATTGAAGATGCCGCTACTGGCAAAGACTTTGATCGCACATTAATGAACAACCTTGAAGGTTTGGCGCATCGTGGCTATACCGAAGGGTTTTTACGTCGTCACGTTCATGACGAATATCAAAACTATCAATATGGCCATTCTGTGAGTGATAGCCAGCAATTTGTTGGTGAATTCACCGGTAAACGAAATGCTGAGGGTTTGGCTGAAATTGATGTAAAAAATAAATTTTCAGTCGGTGACAGTGTTGAAATAATGACAACTGAAGGTAATTTTGTTATCACTATTGAATGGTTAATAAATCGCAAAGGCGAATCGATTGACTCTGCTTTAGGCTCAGGCCATTTTGTGTTTCTAGCGCTTCCAGCAGCTATTAATATCGACAAAGCCATGTTAATGCGTAATTTACCTGAGGGAATGGATACCCGAAACCCTCATCAACCAGCTTAAATTAAGGTTTTTTATGGCACTAATCATTGACGATAGCTGTATCAATTGTGATATGTGCGAACCCGAATGTCCTAATGAGGCCATTACTATGGGTGAAGAGGTGTATGAAATCGATCCCGCGTTGTGCACCGAATGTGTAGGTCATTACGACAAGCCAACTTGCGTGTCTGTTTGTCCTATAGATTGTATCGACCCCGACCCAAAACATGTCGAGTCACATGATGCGCTATTACTAAAATACGCTGCTCTCACGGGCAATGTGTAACCTCAGGATTGAGCAACTAAGAGCTAATAGATAGTGCCTAGGTACCTAGCATCTAATATCTAGTATCTAGTATCTAGTATCTAGTATCTAGTATCTAGCATCTAGCATCTAGCATCTAGCATCTAGCATCTAGCATCTAGCATCTAGCATCTAGCATCTAGCATCTAGTATCTGCAAAAACGGCGCTTAATGCGCCGATTTTTATAGTCAAATAACACCATCACTATTCACTGGCTGTTAATGTTTGTAATACTTTTGCCAGTTGCTCAATGCCGATCCGAGCAGGTTTGGGTAAGTTATCTAACTCTATAGACAACAATAAATTTTTAACCTCTAACCCCAACTCTGTATCCCCTTCTATACGTAATTTACGCTGAAAAAATAGCGTGTCGGGATCTTCTTTGCCTGCTGCAACCAAAATTAACTCAGGCACATTGGCACTTAATGTCACATCAGGCTGAGTAAAAGCACGCACTCGTAGTTGTTGTTCGACACCCACCTCAAAACGCAAACCAATATCATCAACACAAATGCCTACCCACTTTTGTTTGAGAAAATGGAGTTCATCTGCCTTCAATTGTTCCGCTAACACTAAATTAAGCAGCTTATTAATGACGATTATTTTTAACGCTTCAGGCATCAAGTTCAGCGAGCGACGGCTTACTTGAGGCGCGAAATGTAACAAGTGCGCCGATAATTGTTGTGTAAATGCTTGAGCCATCGAGAGTACCTACTTGTAAATTGAACCAATAATCAAGTCAGTTTACTGGCAATTTATCTAACGAAACCTGTTTTAAATCAAATCATGTTAACTCAATCACATTTACACTCCTGTTCTTTGAAAAAAATGAGAACACCAACATGGAACTCTTATGCCCTGCAGGTAATTTAGCGTCGCTCAAAGCCGCTCTGAACGCTGGCGCTGATGCGGTTTACCTCGGACTAAAAGATGACACTAATGCGCGCTCGTTTGCAGGTCTAAACTTTTCTGCAGTACAACTGGCACAAGCGACAAAACTGGCCCAAAGCCAAGGGCGAAAGGTATTTTTAACCCTAAACACTTTTCCGAAACCCGGCGAAGAACAGCGCTGGTATCAGGCCGTTGATTTAGCCGCACAATTAGAAATGGATGCCCTCATCGTAGCTGACTTATCATTACTCGATTATGCCCACCAGCATTATCCGCACCTTCCGCTACATTTATCGGTACAAGCCAGCGCCACAAACTTAGGGGCTCTGTCATTTTATCAACAAGCTTTTAATATCGAACGAGCAGTATTGCCACGAGTGTTGTCGATTAAACAGGTTAGAGATTTAGCTAAAGTGAGCCCTGTTGAGCTTGAAGTATTTGCTTTTGGTAGTTTATGTATCATGGCTGAAGGACGCTGCCATTTATCATCATATGTAACAGGACAATCACCTAATACCGGCGGCTCATGTTCCCCGGCTAATCATGTGCGCTGGCAAGATTCTGGCAGCGATAAATTGACCCGACTCAATAATGTATTAATCGATAAAGCTGATGCGAACCAACAACTGGGTTATCCAGTGGTCTGTAAAGGCCGTTATGTTGCTGAGTACGATCATGATGCAAAGTATTTACTGGAGTCACCTACCAGTTTAAACACCTTAAGCTTGTTACCCGAGCTCGCCCAAGCGGGAATTAAATCACTTAAAATAGAAGGACGTCAGCGAAGCCCTGCTTACGTCAGCCAAGTCACCCACGTTTGGCGTAGCGCTATCGACACTTATTTAGCCAACCCCGAGTCTTTTTGCGAGCAACCACAATGGTCGCAAGCGTTAGCAAAAGTATCCGAAGGACAAATCACTACATTGGGCGCTTACGAGCGTCAATGGCAATAAGGTTTTACAATGAAAATATCTCTCGCTCCAATTAGTTACTGCTGGTCAAAATCTGACGTTGAGCACTTTTATCAGCAAGTAGCATTGAGTAACATCGATAGCGTTTATTTAGGTGAAACCGTATGCAGCCGCCGCCGTGAACTGAAGTTTAACGACTACCTAGATCTCGCCAATATGCTTAAGTCTCATGGCAAACATGTGGTGTTATCAACCATGGCTTTGATAGAAGCACAATCTGAGCTTAATGAACTGAAACGAGCTATTGATAATGGTGATTTTAGTATCGAAGCGAATGATATGGCTGCAGTACATTATGCGCACCAAGCGAAAGTCCCCTTTGTGTGTGGGCCAACAATCAATAATTACAATCGGACCAGTCTTGATTTATTGCACCAAAAAGGGATGTATCGTTTTGTCATGCCTTGTGAATTATCACAGCAGTGGTTAAACACCGTCATTAATCAAGGCGATAAACCCGCTTTTGAAATAGAGGTGCTCGGTCACGGCTATTTACCCTTGGCACATTCTGCACGCTGTTTTACCGCCAAACATTACCAATTGCCAAAAGATAAGTGTCAAACTATTTGCCAACGCCATAGCAAAGGCTTACTGGCTCAAACTCAAGAGTCACAACCGTTACTCCGCTTAAATGGCATTCAAACTCAATCTGCGGCGCAGGTAAACCTGATTAACCAAATTCCACAAATGATAGACATGGGGATTGATTATTGGCGTATATCCCCCAATAAATTAGCCGATATAACGATGGGTTCAGAACTTGCTCATGTATTAGCGCAAATAACAGAAGAGCCGCTTAATAGTAAATCGCTAATTAATAAACAGTTTAACGACAATAAACAGGCATCGATTATCAATCATCATTGCAATGGCTATTGGTTAGGGTTACCGGGCATGGACTATTCCCTTGAGCCCAATACTCCAGCGCGTTAACCTTATAAACGCTACTTGATAGCCATTAATAAAAGTGGTCATGAACCGTCATCATATCCATGTTTATTAATGGCATACAAAACATAAAAAAGTGCTAGATCCAAAGATAACACACACCCGCAACAAAGTTTCAACAGGCTGATTAAATTAGATTTTAACCATATACCCCAACAATTTCTTAAAGTAAATATCTACTCACATTTAACTAATATCTATTCGATTAAGTTATCATTTTACATACAGCAAATAAGGGGGTAACCTTGCCTACCCAAAAAAACAACTGAATGGACATTCAATTTTGGTCCATAATAAACAGTTGGGTAGCACAGCTGGCCAACTTAGAACACATAAGTAAGGTGTATTTAACGTGACACATAAAAAACATAACATTAAAACAATTCTCACCTTTATTATTCCGTCACTGATTGGCTTGTTACTGTTTATGACGCCTATCAATGTCGAAGGTTCGATTACCATTCCGATTGCAATCATCTCAAAAGCGTTGCAAAGCCAAATGGGCAGTTCGATTCAGCTTATTGTTACCTGCATTGTAGTATTAATGGCATTGGCCTCGTTACTCACACAGCTCATTAATCCTAAATTCGTACGTAAAAGTACTTTTTTACGCACTTTACTGAAAGTGAATTTATTTTGGTTAGCGGTGCGCATTCTAGGCGCAATTTTTATCGTCATGGTTTATTTGCAAGTGGGCCCCGAAGCGATTATTTCATCGGCCACGGGTGGCTTAGTTCTGAATGATTTAGTACCTGTACTATTTTCAGTATTTATTTTTGCTGGCATGTTATTACCGCTATTGCTCAATTTTGGTTTATTGGAGTTTTTTGGCACATTATTAACCAAAGTAATGCGCCCAATATTCAATTTACCTGGTCGCAGTGCTATTGACTGCATGGCATCTTGGTTAGGTGATGGCAGTGTGGGCATTTTAATGACCACTAAACAATACGAAACCCGTTTCTATACTGCACGCGAAGCTGCTGTTATTGGTACAACCTTTTCTGCCGTATCGATAACCTTTAGCTTAGTGGTGATATCACAGGTCAAACTTGAGCACTTGTTTGTGCCGTTCTATCTGACAGTGTGCTTAGCTGGTTTTGTTGCTGCAATAATAGTCCCTAAATTACCGCCGCTATCATGGAAGAAAGATCTGTATATTGATAATACCCCTCGCCATGAAGATGACGAAACGATCCCAGCCAATCATGGTGTGTTTTCGTGGGGATTTGATCAAGCAATGCAACGCGCATCTTCTGCAGGTGGAATTAAGCATGTGCTAACGGAAGGGATTAAAAACGTTGTCGATATGATATTCGGGGTTATCCCTGTTGTTATGGCTATTGGTACCGTCGCATTAGTGTTGGCTGAGCATACGCCTATTTTTAATTACTTAGGTATGCCATTTATTCCGCTGTTAGAACTGCTGCATATTCCAGAAGCTACCGAAGCCTCGAAAACGATTGTGGTAGGGTTTGCCGATATGTTTATCCCATCCATTTTGGCCAGCTCTATAGAATCAGATTTGACCCGTTTTGTTATTGCTGCTTTATCGGTTACTCAGCTTATTTATATGAGCGAGGTAGGTGCTCTTTTAATTGGTAGTAAAATACCGGTTAACTTTTTTGAGCTATTCGTTATCTTTATTCTACGAACCTTAGTAACACTACCGATTATTGCATTAATGGGTCATTTACTCATTTAGTTGAAGTCAGTATATATAACCACTCAAAATAACCAGGGAGCGCAATGCGCTCCTTTTTTAAACTAAATATTATCAGCGTAATCGAGATAAATCGAGTATGCTTAAACAATAAACACTGACTATGTGTCTTTGCGATATTGATTACTAAGGGCAAACTATGGACGACAGACGTAAATTTTCTCGTATTTTTTTTGCAGCCAGTGCTCATCTCGCGCAAACAGAACAAACTTGGCGCACTAAAATTTTAGATTTAAGTCTTAACGGTGCATTAGTAGAATTACCATCTGGGTATACAGGTCAACTCAATAGCATTTTAACCTTAGAGTTTGTGTTACCCGACTCTGATATTGAACTCAAAATGGAAGCGGCAATTGTCCATAAAACCCCAGAACACCTGGGCTTAAAGTGTACTCACATTGACGTTGACAGTATTACCCACCTGCGCCGAATTATTGAACTCAACATAGGCGATGCAGAGTTATTAGATCGTGAGCTTACGTCGTTAATCACTCCAGCGCCTTAAGCTTTCAGATATACCGTAAAATGCAAAAAAGGTAAGTCAATGACTTACCTTTTTTATGCTCAAGTTTTGCTTTTAGCAACCGAGGGTTAATTAATTAATTCAAGCAGCTCATGGATAGTTTTCACTGGAATAATTTTTGCCCCAAGCCCTTCCATGGTTTTGTGATAATTACGAAATGGGATAAAAATCTCAGTAAAACCATGCTGCGCAGCTTCTTTGACTCTCGGCACACCACTATCAATTGGGCGGACATCGCCATTCAAACTCAACTCGCCCATAATACAAGTGGTTCTAGGCACGACAAAGTCGTTTAAACTGCTCAGTAATGCCGTAACAAGCGCTAGATCGATGCAGGTTTCTGACTCATCAATTTTTAAACCGCCTACTATATTAAAAAATGTATCATGAAAAATTTTGGTTTTAGTATGCTTACGTAAAATACCGGTTAACATTTTAATCCGATTCATGTTTAAGCCCACACACACTCGTTGTGGAAACTCAGATTCAGTCTCGGTGGTTAAACATTGTATTTCCAATAGTAAATTACGGTTACCTTTACGAATACAAGTGATGGTCGAGCCCGGCGATTCGGTGGTTGAACCCGATAAAAATATTTCACTTGGGTTATCAACACTGATCATACCGCGTTCACTCATGCGAAATATCCCCACGGTATCAACATCACCAAAACGGTTTTTATTGGCGCGCAAGGTACGAATTTGCCCGTCGTTGGTGTCGATATGTAGCAATGAATCTACGATATGAACCAAGGTTTGCGGGCCTGCTATTTCGTTATTTTTATTTACGTGAGCAATAATGAACATGGTGACATTATTTTTTTTACAATATTGAGTAAATGCTTGAGCCGCCGTTTTAACTTGTGAAGGCGACCCCGGACTGCCATTGGCCGCATCTGTGACAACCGCTTGAATAGAGTCAATGACAGCAAACTTGATTTGCTTGGCTTCTAATTCTTCAATAATGGCTTCTACACTGGTTTCAGACAGCAGAAACAAGTTATCTTCGTTATAATTAAGCTTTAAACGATTAACACGGTTTTTGAACTGAGATAATGATTCTTCTGCAGTACAGTACAGTGAAGCCATAGATTGTGACATCCGAGCAACCAAATCAGACAGTAATGTTGTTTTACCAGCTCCTGGGTCACCGGAAATAATATTCACCGATCCCGTCGTTAAACCACCACTGAGCACTCTATCTAATTCACCGATTTCAGTCAGTCTTTTTTCGGCATCTTGTGATTCAACTTCACTGAGTTTTTTAGAGCCCCCCCCCACAGCACCAGCGTATCCCAATACCGATGAACGTGAAGTTGAACTCTTTGAGGCCGACAGTTTCATTTCCACCAAAGAATTCCACGCACCACAACGACACTGTCCCTGCCAACGCGGATAATCCAGGCCACAATCGTCACAAACAAATGCCATTTTTGGAGCTTTCGCCATGTTAGTTCCTAGGTTGCAAATCAATTAGTACTTTTATGACCCATGTCACTCAGTCTACGAATCAATAAAGCATCATTGTTAGAAATTTCTTTACTGCCTAAACCTCACATCGAACGAATCAAATATGACGGTTTAGGCAACTCATAAGTATAATAATAACAACGATCTTTAGTCAGAGTCTTGCCAATGATTAAAATATTGTCCACACTCATGTAAACAAACTGTAAAAATCAATAAACAAACGTTACATCAATACAGCATTAACATTAATACGCTATGTTAGTCTTCGTTTCAGAGTAATTAACAACGATATCATTTGTGCATACCTATCGAACAACATTGAAATGTATATTACTATAAAGATCAGCAATTTCTTGCCGATAAAATTATCAGCCAGGCTCACAATAAGCATTTAAAACGATAAAATAATGAGTTTAGATAACCACAGGGCATTAATCGAACAACTAAAACCACTGATCATGGAACCTGATTTTCAGGACGTATTTGAACAGTTAACCGTTGACGAATCTAATTCAACCCGTTTTCTATTGAAAATGGAGCTAAACCGTATCTCATCTTTATGTACACGAATTATAGATTTACGAGATAAAACGGAACTGCCATGCGAAGAAGTTGTCATCGCTAACCAAAGATATTTTCTAGACGAACCCGCTAAAGAAGCACTGCTACAAGCACTACCATTATACCGCAACAAATATACCTTAGGTGTATACGAGCACGTTATAAAAGCGCATAAACTGCGACGTCTGAAACTCAGAGAAAATGTTTCAATTGAGGTTGTCGACGAGGAAAATCCATTTTTAGTGCCTGGTGTGGTACTTGGCAGCTACTTTAATCGCTGTGAAGAACGAATGAATTATAGCATTCGAATTATGGTTTCTCAGCAAGGCATAACCGAAGTGAATGGCGCAACGCTAGATTTATCTGTCGGCGGCGCTCGCATTAAGTTGCCATTAAAGCATCATTTAGACCAAGATAAACCTTTGCGAGTAAAACTACTTGAACTCAGCGATGAATTTTATCTAGATGATCTAAAGCATGGTGTTGAATATCAAATAGTGGATATTCAAAACAAAGATGATAGTGCTATTTTTAGATTGAAAAGACTGGGTAGTGGAGAAGCATTAGACGGCGTACTATCGCAGCTTATACGCAGTTATAAATTCCGTTATAAAGTTGATGTCAACGACGTCATCGTTACTGCTACCGGATTAGGTTATGAACGTCATTACTTACCACTATTAACGCATCTTCCTTTATTTGTTTCGATTGTCGATGGTAAACCAATCATAGCCTACGAATTACTGGGTAGAGGTAACCAACCAATCCAACATTATTTTCAAGATGAAAATGAAATAAGTCAGCTACCGAGCTTTATTAATACCCGACGCTTAAGCCAAATGATCAAAAGCTCCGAAAATAATGAACATTGTTATTTATTCAGTTTTACACACAATGCTAATGGTAAATTACATTTTTATTCTGCTACCTTAGCAGAGCTTAAAGCAACCAAAAATATGCATCTCTTTTTAGGTTTTGCGTCGACAAAAACCAGCTGGCGCGTATTTAAAATTGTAATGCAGCCTATTGATCATAGCAAAAACTATAAAACATCCACCTTACCGGGGGATGATGCTCGTTATGCGGCCCTCACTGAGCAACAATTAGCTCAATTTAGTCATACTTTACAACTTATTGATTTAACCAACGAGGAAGCTCGTAAAGACTATCAATGCTGGTTTGATCAATCTGATGTGAATGGCTTAAAGATTTTCTCTCAAGCAAAAATAAAACAACACAGCATCAAAAAAGTATCAATGCCATTTAGTGAGCGGCGCCATGAGGCTCGATTCGTCTTTAAAACCTTAGTCACAATTCAACAAGGTGATAAACAGGCCACTGGTATTACTCATGATATTTCGAGTCGAGGTTTACAACTGACTCTAGATAAATCAGCTAATTTCAACGAACCGGGTCCGGTTACATTATCATTTCCACGCCTGCAAGCCGCTGCTGGAAAAACTAATTTATCGAATTTACCTTATCAGCTAATTCGCAGCCGGATGAATGGTGCAACTTTGCATTTGAGTGCCATCATTGGCCACTCTCCGCATGAAGGCGTTGAGTTTTTAAGTAAATTAATTGCTCACAATAAACAAAAACTCGAGCAATTATCAGACAATGAAGGCCAGAAAAAAGAACTGGCTGATGGTATGAAAAATCTCGTGATGCGCCAATTGCCAGGAGTGCCATATTTTATCGAAAAAACAGTAAAAGCGGCACAAATGGCTTACATAGGTATTGGTACCACGACTGATGAAATAAGCCATTTATTTGCTCAAGACAGCGATAAGGTACTGCAATACAATTTAAAGCCACTACTAGACAACAATGTATTAAAACAACACATCATAGACCCTATCAAGTTAATGAAACCCACTCATGATATGGCCTTTTTTGAAGTGTTTATGCAACTCACCCGCCACCCTAGAGGTACAGTACAGATCCAATGTAAACTTAAATCAGAACTGGGTAATAGAGAACAACAAATTCAATTTATTACTCAAAGCAAAAAAGTGGGTCGCTTCATGGCGTTAAGGGTGTATATAGGAGCAACTGACAAGCCCGATATGAGCTATATTCGACGCGAGCTAGAATATATCCACATTCATGCTAATCACCGTGCAAAGCAATTAGAAGAACAATTATGGAGAGTTATCGGTTCGGGTGAGCTATTAGATATTACTACTGAAGTTGAAATCCGTTTTCCAAGCTTAATGATACTAGCCTAAGCAATCTTTCAGAAACCGCTACTCGTAATAAGCTATGGCATAAATCGATAAGAAGGATTTAGTTCAAATCAGCATTTTTTGCTAGTCAAAGATTGAGTAACCAGAGAATAGGTTAATAACCACTTACTATTCCCATACAGCTAACTTGGCTCACATTGATAAATACCACTGTTTAATTTGTACAAAGTGATCTTGCTCGGCTTGTCGTTCAGTCAACATACCAGCATGATTATAATCCAATAAATTGCCCTTTTCTTTGGCGAGTAAAGTGTACTTAACCTGGCTAAAACCACATTCATCAATCATATCGCGTACATCTGACGGATTGCCTAATACGTGATCATTTTTACCAGCGATAAACCATGCCGGTGGCCATACCGCTTTAGTTGCGGCTTCTGCATAGTGAAAATTATCATCATGATCAACCCAATCACCTCGCACCCAATCAATCGTTTGTAATAATGATGCACTGCTCTCATTATCCATACCAACACGGAGTCGACAGGCATCAAAGTAGCCTTGTCTGCCAATATAAAAAGGCGCAAAACGATTCCAGAAAAAATCGACCATAAGCCATTTTTTAAATGACTTCACTTTGATAGTACGTTTGGAACCAAAGGTTAGTAACGATGCAACACTAGACTGTAAATGACTATAACGAGCCAGACTACTGGCCATTAACACCCCGCCCCATGAATGGGCACACCAATGGACTTTATTAACCAAAGGATGACGCTGTAGAATAAACTGCTGCACTAGTGGCAATTGTTCACGGATGACTTCTCCTTGTCCCAACGTAAAGTCACGGTGAATTTTAGGCTCGCTTAAGCCTCGTCCTGCGGTATCCATCACATAAACATCAAAACCAGCGTTAGCTAAAAAACAGCCTAAACCACGGCCAGAACTGCTATAAAACACTCTTCCATTAGACATAGCTCCATGCAACATCAAAATAGGAATACCTAGGGCTGTCGGCAACGAAGGACGAATATGCCGCAGGTGCAATTGACCAACTCTGTATGGTATAAAAAGTGAATCTTGGAGGAGTTCTATAGTCAAAATAGGCAGTTATGTTAGTGATTATAAATATAAAACTAACATTACTACCATGAAATACAACTAGAATAGAGTAATAATTCTATATTTAGCCTTGTTCATAAAGATAAACATCAAAACGTTATAGTTGTAGGCAAAACACTAATGCTCGTAAATCGACATTTTGTATCGATGCATCAGCAGCAGCAATTAATTTAGGTTTAGCATGAAATGCCACACCTAAATCTGCAGCTTGGATCATCGGAATATCATTAGCGCCGTCACCAATTGCCACTCGCTGACCTGATGGAATGCCCCACTGTTCAGCACATTGACTAATCACATTAGCTTTGTATTGAGCATCTACTACTTCACCTGTCACTGCGCCACTTAGCTTACCATCAACAATAACCAGCTCATTGGCAAACGCCGCATCAAGATTAAGTAATGTTTTTAAATGGCCCACAAATGGTGTGAATCCACCAGAAGCGACAACCAGTTTCCATTGATGCGTTTTTAACTCGGCTAACATCACTTCAAGACCAGGCATTAAAGGCAAGGTATCGCACAACTGCTGAATAATAGAGGCATCAGCACCAGCAAGTTTACTGACTCGTTGTCTTAAAGACTGTTCAAAATCCAATTCACCACGCATAGCACTTGCCGTAACTGCTGCGACCTCCTCACCCACGCCAGCCATAGCGGCGAGTTCGTCGATACATTCAATTTGAATGGCAGTAGAATCCATATCCATCACTAATAAACCGGGTTGGTTTAACCGTGCTAATGGCTGTTGAATGAGTACAATTTCGGCGGGTATATTTTGAGGAAATGACGCGACCCACCCGTCATTAGCAGTTTGAGCCGACAGTTCAAAACCAAATAAATCGTTTTGCCTGTCAAGCCTTGCGATATGAGTATCGCTTGATATTGAAGATAACCAGGCTTCTATCTCTGTTGAGCATTGCGCACTAAAAATAACTCGACAACGATACGGTAAGTGAGATTGTAAGTTACGTAAATAATCTGACTCTTGATAACGATATAGCACACAGCCTAAATGTTGATATGTCTCACAAGTATCTGAAAATAAAAAATTTAGTAAAACATTATCACGTTGTTCAAGCATCAATACGGCCTCTTAGTATGTTACGACTATCTACTGACAAATTTTTCGATTAGTATAGCTTTTTGATAATTCTCTGTAATTGGGTTAGCACAGAATGGTTGCTCGGTAAAAGAACTCCCTAAAACAGCCTCCAATTAAATAGAAAAAACACTGAGGATTAAAGTGATTTTTGTTAAAGGTCTTAAGAAAAGGCAAAAAATTAGCAGAATTGTGCAAATCATTGTGGCAATAGCACTGATCTTCGGCCTAATGTACTTGTGGCAATCAAGTTTACGTAATGGTCAAAAATTATTAAATTCACAAACCAAAGTGATGGCAAGGCTATTAGCACAGCAAGCCGCTAATGGTGCGGCTCCAGCAATGTTTTTACAAAATGATGAGCAACTGCAATGGTTAGCATCAGCACTTGCTGCTGATCCTAAAGTGATGTCGGTGAATATCTATAATTCACAAGGTGTAAGGCTAGCCTTTGCCCAAAGTGTGTCTTATGAAAACTTAGAAGCCGACTCTGAAATATTAAAAGGCTTATTAAAACCATATCCCCCCCTGATTGAGAACGTTGTTCAAGACGACAACAATTTAGGTTACGTTGAAGTACGTTTAAATCTTGATATATTTTTCGACGAAATAAAAATATTGCATGAACAGAACATGCAATTACAGCAGATGATGTTAATTGTAGCTGGCTTTATTGGTTTGCTGTTATCGCGAGCACTTTCATTTAAGCGTGCCGATTTTGACCGCCGAAAAGCCCAAGCTAAATTACGTAAAAAGCCTAAAAAATCGACCTTGATCGCTTCAAACGAAACGCAAGCAGACGAGTCAGAAGATGTAAAACAAGATCCTCCTGCCTAGAGAGATTGCTGACAGAAATGACAAACATAAAAAATGGGCACTCAATGAGTGCCCATTTTTATGACTAACGATTAAATTACAGTGTTAACGCTGCATCTAAAGTCATGATGATCATGTCGCTGAATGTCGTTTGACGCTCATCAGAGGTCGTCTTCTCACCGGTACGAATGTGGTCTGATACCGTTACAACACATAACGCTTTGGCGCCTAATTCATGTGCTACACCGTATAAACCAGCGGCTTCCATTTCGACGCCAAGAATACCCATTTTTTCCATAACATCAAACATTTGAGGATCTGGAGTATAAAATAGGTCGGCAGAGAAAACGTTACCTACACGGATTTTAGTGCCGTGCGCTTTCGCTGAATCAACAACAGCACTTAGTAAGCTGTAGTCTGCGATTGCAGCAAAATCGTTATCTTTAAAACGTAAACGGTTCACTTTAGAATCAGTACATGCACCCATACCGATAATCACATCACGTACTTTTACGTCAGTGCTGATTGCGCCACAAGTACCAACACGGATTAAGTTCTTAACACCGTAGTCTTTGATAAGTTCGTGTGCATAGATTGAACAAGATGGGATACCCATACCTGAACCCATAACAGAAATACGCTTACCTTTATAGGTACCGGTAAAACCTAGCATGTTACGTACATCAGTCACTTGCTCAACATTTTCTAAAAATGTCTCAGCAATATATTTTGCACGTAATGGATCGCCTGGAAAAAGTACCGTTTCAGCAAAAGCACCTTCAACAGCATTAATATGTGGTGTAGCCATGTTATAACCCCTATGTTTCTATTTTATTTTGTATTGCTTAGTCATGTTTACAGTTTAGCAAAGCCATTAAACTTTATATAGAACCGTCGTTTGAAAATGTGACTAATTAATAAAAGATTCACCATAATTCATCGGTTCTAACTCAAAATAACTCGCAATAGACTGGCCAATATCAGCAAAAGACTTACGACGGCCTAGCGAGCCTGCAGATAAACCTGCACCATAAGCGAGTACCGGCACACGTTCACGAGTATGTTCGGTGCCAACCCAAGTAGGATCACAACCATGATCAGCAGTGAAAACCACTAAATCTTCAGGTTGTAAAATCGCTAATAATTCCGGTAAACGAGAATCAAAGTACTCAAGTGCTTTAGCATAACCGGCAGTGTCACGGCGATGACCATAATGAGAGTCAAAATCAACGAAATTGGTAAACACAATCGTGTTATCGCCAGCACGTTTAATTTGCGCTAAGGTTTCGTCAAATAACTCTTCAAGACCAGTCGCTTTAAATTGTTGAGTAATACCGCTGTGCGCATATATATCAGAAATTTTACCGATACTCACCACTTCACCGCCAGCATCTTTAAGCTTATCTAATACCGTAGGCGCTGGTGGTAATACCGCATAATCATGACGGTTACCAGTACGAGCGAAATCAGCCGCGCCAGTGCCAACAAACGGACGAGCAATTACGCGACCAATGTTATAAGGCTCTAACTCTTCACGCGCTATTTTGCACAAGTTGTATAGATTTTCTACACCAAAACTTTCTTCATGACATGCTATTTGGAATACAGAGTCCGCAGAGGTATAGAAAATAGGCTTGCCTGTTTTCATGTGCTCTTCGCCTAACTCTTCAAGAATTTGAGTACCTGACGCATGGCAGTTACCTAAAAAACCATCTAAACCAGCACGTTCAAGAATTTTATCTGTAAGTTCTTTAGGAAATGAGTTGGTTAAGTCACTAAAATAACCCCACTCATAAAGGACAGGAACACCCGCCATTTCCCAGTGACCACTAGGAGTGTCTTTGCCTGAGCTTAATTCGTCAGCATGGCCATAAGCACCGATGAGTTCGACATTATCAGCAAATCCAGCAGCAAATTTACCCGTACTTTCAAAACCAGCATGGCCTAGACCAAAGCGAGCAAGATTAGGTAATTTCAATGGACCTTGACGGCCGATATCCGCTTTGCCGTCAGCACAGGCTTGCGCGATGTGACCAAAAGTATCAGAGCCAACGTCACCAAACTTATCGGCGTCGGTAGCAGCACCAACACCAAAAGAGTCGAGCATTAAGATAAAAGTACGTTTCATTATTTGTTTCCTTTATAAATCTGAAGCGCGAATATAACGATATATTTCAGGCGTTTTCTCAGGCGCGCTATCACCAATAATAATGGCTTGCTGAATAGCAGCGGCAGCTTCGGCGAAAGCATCTTCAGATTGAGCATGGATCATCGCTAACGGAATATCTTTGTTAACTTCCTGACCCAATGCGCATACTTGAGTTAATCCAACACTGTAATCCAGTGCATCACCTGGTTTGCGACGTCCACCACCTAAGGTCACTACGGCTAAACCAAGTTCTCGTGTATCCATTTTGTAAGCAAAGCCAGATGTATTGGCATATACAGGTCGTACAATTTTCGCATGAGGTAAATACTTATCATATGCCTCAACAAAATCTGTTGGGCCACCCAAGCCAGACACCATTTTAGCAAATGCCTCTGCTGCTTTACCATTATCTAATACAGTATTTAGTTTATGACGAGCTTCTGCTTCATTCTGTGCAATACCACCCAAAATTAGCATTTCTGCACATAATCCCATGGTGACAGCATATAAACGTGGATTACGATATTGACCAGTCAAAAAGTTTATCGCCTCACGAACCTCAACCGCATTACCTGCACACGAAGCCAATACTTGGTTCATGTCAGTTAACAATGCCGTTGTTTTAGTTCCTGCGCCATTAGCAACAGCAGTAATACTGCGAGCTAATTCTTCAGATGCTTCGTAAGTAGGCATAAATGCACCGCTGCCGACTTTGACATCCATTGCAAGAGCATCAAGCCCCGCGGCTAACTTTTTAGATAAAATAGATGCGGTGATAAGTGAGATAGATTCAACGGTGGCGGTATTATCACGAATCGAATAGAAACGCTTATCAGCAGGGACTAAGTCACCGGTTTGACCAATAATGGCAACACCAGCATCTTTAACCACTTTGCGGAATAATTCACTTGAAGGCTCAGTTTGATAGCCAGGAATAGCATCAAATTTATCTAACGTACCACCGGTGTGACCTAAGCCACGACCTGAAATCATTGGTACATAACCGCCACAAGCTGCAGCCATAGGGCCAAGCATTAGGCTGATTACATCGCCAACACCACCAGTGCTATGCTTATCGATAATCGGGCCATTGAGGCCCAGAGAATCCCAATTTAATACGGTTCCGGAATCGCGCATTGCAATCGTTAATGCAATCCGTTCGTCCATATTCATATCTTTGAAATACACTGCCATGCCGAACGCAGCAATTTGGCCTTCTGAAACGGTGTTATGAGTAATGCCATCAACAAAGAATTGAATTTCTGCAGTGCTTAATACATCGCCATTACGTTTTTTGCGTATAATTTCTTGAGCTAAAAACATGTTACGTCTCCCTTTAGGCAACCCATCACCTTTAGGGTCGCCTTTAATAATAGGATGCTATCAAGTGATAGCGCCTCAGTACGACAATGATCCAAGGCCATACTGAGATTTTTGACTATCTATGCGATTAGTAACCTGAAGTAGGCTTAGGGGTATCAACTAATTCTAATGTATGTAATAAGCTATTTAATAAGCTAGATGCACCAAAACGGAAAGTTTGTGGGGTAACCCAATCAGCACCCAAAATGCGCGCAGCCAAGTCTAAAAACTCTGCTGTTTGTGCTGCATCACGAACACCGCCGGCAGGCTTAAAGCCTACATTGCGATTTTTCTCACTGATTACAGTTAGCATAATTTCAGCCGCTTCAAGTGTGGCGTTCACCGGTACTTTACCCGTTGATGTTTTAATAAAATCAGCACCGGCATCGATAGCTAATTCTGATGCTTTACGGATCAAAGCTGGATCTTTCAACACACCAGATTCGATGATAACTTTTAAAATCGCATCATCGCCGCACTCTTCCTTACAGGCTTTAACCAATTCAAAACCGACGGTTTCGTTACCTTCCATTAATGCACGGTATGGAAACACAACATCGACTTCATCAGCACCATAGGCAACTGCGGCACGAGTTTCTAGTACTGCGATGGCAATATCATCATTACCGTGTGGAAAATTAGTTACGGTTGCGATTTTAATGTCTTCACAATCAAGTTCATTTAGTGTTTTACGTGCAATAGGAATAAAACGAGGATAAATACAAATTGCGGCAGTATTACCTGCTGGAGACTTGGCTTTATGGCACAAATCGATGACCTTTTGATCAGTATCATCGTCATTTAAAGTGGTTAAATCCATTAATTCAATACCACGTTGTGCCGCTTTTTTTAAATCAGTCATAATTGCTCTCCGAAACGATAAATCAAAGTTGATAAATTTTTTTCAGGCAACACTATGTAGCTGGCATATGATTATAATTATGGCCGGGCCTTCAGTATTGCCAGTAAATCTTACTACTATTTACTAACCTAAGTATTCAATCTGATAACGAGTACCACGACTTGAATCCTTGAAGACCGGAAAAGATAAAACAAAGATAATTGTTTCAACTGTTCCGCGAAAAATCCATTTTAGCGCGTAAAAATAAAACTTTGTAGGGTACAAACTTTTATATAAAAACACTCTTATTAGACAATGATTTTAAATGAAAGTTCGATATTTTTTTATTGTAAAATTTGGAGCCGCTAATGCGACTCCAACAGATTCACTATACCAATCTTAGAACTTGTAAGTTGCAGATAGGTAATGTGACCAACCAGTAGATTCTAAGCCGACAATACCAGCACCATCATCAAGTAGATATACATCTTTAAAGCCTTTTAAGCCATAACCAAGCGCATATTGGTCTGAATGCCAGTATAAACCAAAGAAGATATTTCCACCGTTAGAGGTCATTGGTACGAATTCGTTACCTTTGTCATCGCCATCAAATTGATAATCGATATAACCTTGGAAAGACATGAAGCTCTTGTTGTCGAAGAAATAGAAAGGCTTAAACCAGTTTGCAGAGAATTGATAACCATTCCAATCTTTTTTATTGAAATCGTAAGTTGCATAAAGGTTCATGCCAGTTTTACCTAACCAAGGAACCATTACATCTGCACCAAGTCCCCAAAAAGACATGTTTACACTATTACCAGATTTATCATTGTTTTGACCATTCCAGTTGAAAAGTGTAGAAAAATATACTTCTTGGATTGGACCAAAAGAAAGATCTTTACCTGTAATAGCGTCTAGTGAAAAACGTGGATTGAATTTCATGAACAATTTACTTGTTCCAGCACCTTTATCACTATTGCTAGACTCTTGGTTAGCTAAGTTGAAAACATCAACATAACCATATAAATCAACAACACCAGAACGTCCACCAAACTCCATTTCTAGATAATTGTGACGATCACCAGTTGATTTGTCATCAGGCTTCTCGCCAACAGAATACATCGCATTAAACTGCAACCATTTATAATCAGTAGCGTGAAGATCTGTACGATCTGCCGCGAAAGTATTACCAGAAATAGCAGCAACTGTTGCACCCGCTAAAGCTAACATTTTTACATTTTTCATCATCAACCCCATGTATATTATTTAACTATCTTCTTGGATAGCACTTCTTTTTAATCATTCGTATTTTACCGTTACTGATATAAATCTCAATATTTAATCGATAAAAAACGAATACAAAATTCTTTTTTGTGAACAATGTCGCGACTTTTTGTCCACACATCATTAACAATTTGACATTTCAATCTTGACTAGAGAATTTAATGCATCCTCTTTTGCAATCACTAAAACAGCATAACTTCGTATTGGGAAACGGTGGATTAACACAAAAATCAATAACAACTTTATTACAAAACTGGGTCTCTAATAATTATTAAAGTAAAGACCCAGCTGTAGGAGGTATTCCCCCTGGAATTACTCTTAACTTAGATAGCTAAGAATAAACCGGCTAATGTCGCGCTCATTAAGTTAGCTAATGAACCAGCGATAACAGCACGGATACCTAGTTTTGCAAGGTCATGGCGACGTGAAGGAGCCATAGCACCTAAACCACCAAGTAAGATTGCAACAATAGAAGATAAGTTAGCGAATCCACACAATGCGAAAGAGATAATCGCTTTAGTACGGTCTGACATCATTGCGCCAGTTTCAGCTACTACTTTAAAGCCTTCAGCAGATGCATCTAGTAGATACGGAGCGAAGTTTAAGTAAGCAACAAATTCGTTAACAACAATCTTTTGACCGATGAAAGAACCAGCAACAAGCGCTTCGTTCCAAGGTACACCGATTAAGAAAGCTAGAGGCATAAAGATATAACCAAGGATAAGTTCTAGCGTAATACCCTCTAAACCGAACCAACCTGTTACGCCACCGATGATACCGTTGACCATTGCAATTAATCCAACGAATGCGATCAACATAGCACCAACGTTCAATGCAAGGTGCATACCTGATGCAGCACCTGAAGCAGCAGCATCTAACACGTTTGCTGGCTTATCAGGATCATCTGGTAAATCGTCCATTTCATTGATAGCCGCTTCTGTTTCTGGGTGCATCAGTTTAGCCATTAATAGGCCACCTGGTGCCGCCATGAATGACGCTGCAACTAAGTATGCAATTGGAACACCCATTTGCGCGTAACCCGCTAATACAGAACCAGCGATTGATGCTAAACCACCCACCATGATGGCGAATAACTCTGATTGAGTCATAGTAGCAATAAACGGACGCACAACTAGCGGTGCTTCAGTTTGACCAACGAAAATGTTCGCTGTTGCTGACATTGATTCAGTGCGGCTTGTGCCTAATGCTTTTTGTAGACCGCCACCAATAATGCGGATGATCCACTGCATAATGCCTAAATAGTAAAGCACTGCAATTAAAGAAGAGAAGAATATAATGACAGGTAATACGTTGATGGCGAAAATAAAACCAACTTTAAAGTTAGCTAAATCACCAAATAAGAAGCTAGTACCTGCTTGTGCATAACTAATCACACTTGATACTGCGTCAGAAACACCTTTCAGAATGTCTTTACCGATTGGAACATATAATACGAAACCAGCGAAGAATGCTTGAATTGCTAAAGCACCACCAACGGTACGTACACTAATTGCTTTTCTATTATTTGATAGTGCAAAACCTATCAATAGTAAGGTGACCACCCCTACTAAACTCATTACTATATCCATTAATCATCACCCTTTTGTTAACAGTTTTTTTGAATGTTGTTAACTCACCTAATTTCCGCTGATGATTATAACTGAGCGTGAAACGAAAAGCGTCGTTTTGATCAAGTTTTTAAAGTTTAATTTCAAACCCTTACGACATTAAAAACAATTTATGCCTCTATGTTCATTAAAAAACAATTAAAGCTCAAACAGTTGCAATGCATTTTTATTCAACTGTTCTAATATACAAACAGTCGGCTTTTTCTTTAAAAATGCGATTTCGGACACAATTCGAGGAAGAATAAGAGGGGTATTACGTGATTTAGGATGATCAAAAGGAGGCATACTTGGTGAATCAGTTTCCAATAAAAAGTGTTCTAAAGGTAAATTAACCACTGTTTCTCGGAGCTTTTTCGCACTTGGATTGAGTATTAAAGCACCAACACCTAATTTAAAACCGAGTGAAATATAACGTTTCGCAATTTCACTATTGCCATAGAACCCATGCACTACGCCGCCTTTAGGCAGTCTAATATGTGCCAACATTGACAATAATTCTTGGTGAGCTTTAACAGCATGTAAAATGACGGGTAATTGGTAAATTTGAGCAAGCGATAACTGTTTCTCAAGTAACAACAATTGTTTATCTGACCAATGGTGCAATTTATCCAGCCCACACTCCCCAACAGCAACCAAACGCCTATTCTTGCTATATTGTTGTATCGTTGCTTCAAGCTTAATAATGGCAGCATCAATGTCCTCAGGCACGTACCACGGATGAATACCAAGGGAGAAATAGCAATTAAACTGCTGTGCTATTAGAATTTGCTTTTGCCATTTATCAACCGACACACCAGGTAAAATAGCAGAGCTAATACCATGGCGATGCATGGCATCAAATAATTGTGTTCTATCATCATCGAACTCTGACATGTCGAGATGAGCATGAGTATCAATCATAAGGTTGCTCTTTTTTATTGCCATTCTGATTTATGACGGGCTCAGATGTCGATGCTTCATTTTTAGGTTCGCTCAATCGTGGTACACAGCTGCGTTTATTTTCTAGGGTTAACCCCATCTCATCACACCATAAAATGTACCTTTGCCAGGGTTTTACAATAAATAGCCTAAAAATAGCCTTAATCATCTTAATTCCCTGTTAAAAATAATAATAAAAAAGGCGGCACAGCCACCTTTTTTAACATATCTGTAAAAAACTTCTTAACATTTAATGTTCGCGTGTTTTGGCAAACTCAACATCAGGGTAGCGTTCCATCGATAAGTTTAGATTCACCATAGTAGGAGCAATATAGGTCAAGTTATTACCGCCATCTAGGGCTAAATTTTGACTACATTTACGTCGAAACTCTTCTAATTTACGTTCATCTTTGCAATACACCCAACGTGCGGTACTCACACTGATACCTTCGTAAATAGCTTCTACGTTATATTCACTTTTTAAGCGTCCAACAACTACTTCAAACTGTAGCACACCAACCGCACCTACGATTAAATCGTTAGAATCAATTGGTCTGAAGACCTGAACGGCTCCCTCTTCAGATAATTGCACTAACCCTTTAAGCAGCTGCTTTTGTTTTAGTGGATCTTTTAAACGAATACGACGGAACATTTCAGGTGCAAAGTTTGGCACCCCAGTAAAGCGAAGTTTTTCGCCTTGAGTAAATGTATCACCAATTCGCATGGTGCCATGATTATGTAATCCAATAATATCGCCTGGGTACGCCACTTCGGCACGACTTCGATCACCAGCCATAAAGGTCAAAGCATCACTAACATTGACATCTTTACCGATGCGAACATGGTGCATTTTCATACCTTGTTCATATATACCCGAGCAAACACGCATAAAAGCAACACGGTCTCGATGTTTTGGATCCATATTGGCTTGTATCTTAAAAATAAAACCAGAAAACTTTTCTTCATCAGGCGTGACATTTCGTACATCACTTTCACGGGGAAGCGGCTTTGGAGCCCATTCCACGATACCATCCAAAATATGATCCACACCAAAGTTACCTAAGGCTGTACCAAAATATACTGGCGTAAGCTCGCCTTTTAGAAAAGCTTCTTGATTGAATTCATTTGAAGCGCCAGCGACCAGTTCCATTTCATCACGTATTTCAGAGGCATACGATCCAAGAACTTTATCTAATTCAGGATTATGTAATCCTTTGATAATACGCTCATCTTGAATTGTATGACCCATACCGCTCTGGTATAAAATGATTTCATCACGCAGAATATGATACACACCTTTAAATTCCTTACCTGAACCAATTGGCCAAGTAATCGGTGCACAAGCTATTTTTAAGATGTCTTCTACTTCATCCATCAATTCAATGGGATCACGAATATCGCGGTCACATTTGTTCATGAATGTCACAATAGGTGTGTCACGCAAGCGCGTCACTTCCATAAGCTTAATAGTACGATCTTCGACACCTTTAGCGGAGTCGATAACCATTAAACATGAATCTACTGCGGTTAGTGTACGGTAGGTGTCTTCCGAAAAGTCTTCGTGACCAGGCGTATCAAGTAAATTGATGAGCGCGCCACCGTAAGGGAATTGCATCACAGAGGTGGTAATCGAAATACCACGATCTTTTTCCATTTCCATCCAATCAGATTTAGCATGTTGACCAGACTTTTTGCCTTTTACCGTGCCAGCCTTTTGTAAGGCATTTCCGAATAAAAGCACTTTTTCGGTGATGGTGGTTTTACCCGCATCGGGGTGCGAAATGATGGCGAAGGTACGACGCTTGTCGACCTCAACTTTATTGCCTGACATGTTAACCTTGCACTAGCCGCTAAAAAAGGCGCAAATTATAGCGCCTATCGATAGAATTGGCTAGGCAAAGTGTTTTTTAGCTCTTAGATGACAATTCGTTAGATTGTTGAATCATATTTTTCATTCTGGCTAATTCAATTCTCGCATAACGATGCTCAACAAAATCATAAATATTGGTGGCTAACGTTAAACGATAGAAATTAGCCGCTTGCTGATATTGACCATTTTCAGCAGCATGTTTCGCTAAGTAAAAATAGGCTTCACATAAACGTTCTGCATATTCTTTAGGTTGAGACAAACCTTCTTTTGCGGCAGCAAATACTTGTTCTTGATTTATCTTACCTAAGTAAAAATCGACTAACACACTAGACCAGTCTTTATCCTTTAACTGCTGACGCTGTATCGCAAGGTCTGCCAAAGCAGGCTTACTATCGATTGAGGAAGACATCAAATACAACCATAAAGCTCGATAACCGTCACTTGGGTCACGATCATAGAATGCTTTCATATCATCAACGGCTAATTCGTAACGTTCGCCATAATATAATGCAATACCACGATTTAAAAAGGCATAGTCATAGTTTGGTGACAGTTCGAGTACACCATCAAATGCTTCATAAGCACTATCAAACTCGCCTTCTTGAGTGTAATAAATACCAAGAAAGTTATATGCATCGGCTAGATCAGGTTGTAATTTTAATGCTTGATGAAAATCGATTCTGCCAAGTAGACGTAATCCGACACTGTCATAAATGACCCCTCGATCGTAATGAAAACGTGCACGTTGTTCGTCAGTTAACTCCATGGTAGCTAAAATTTCATTTAGCTTTGCGAGTGTCACTTCTAATTTATAATCAGGCATAACCGGCGCGACAATCATCTGCCCTGCAATATTATCATTTGAACCTAACGTTGCAGCACACCCTGACAACAACATACTTGCACCGACAACAACGGCAACGATTGTGGTGCGTAGTTTACATTCCATCCGCTTTACCTTATCAGGTTCTATTAATATTCAATATCATAGCAATCTGGCAATCTAAGAGCCATGCACATTACAGATTATTTTTTTATAGATAAAAAAAGGAGATCAAATGATCTCCTTTTGTGTCGTTAAGCCTTTAAATTACATTACTCAGCAGTTTCTTTCGCTTGAGCTTCTTTAATTGATAGTCTTACACGACCTTGACGATCCACTTCCATTACTTTAACAGCAACTTCTTGGTTCATCTCTAAATGGTCTGACACGTTAGCAACACGCTCATCGCTAATTTGCGAGATGTGAACTAAACCGTCTTTACCAGGAAGAATGTTAACGAACGCACCAAAATCAACGATACGAATAACTTTACCGTTGTAGATACGGCCCACTTCAACTTCTGCAGTGATTTCTTCAATACGACGGATTGCTTCTTTAGTCGCTTCACCGTTTGAAGAGGCAATCTTCACAGTACCATTATCATCAAGCTCAATTGTAGTACCCGTTTCTTCGGTAAGCGCACGAATTACCGCACCGCCTTTACCAATAACGTCACGGATCTTCTCTGGGTTAATCTTGATGGTAGTGATTCGTGGAGCATGGGCAGAAATATCGTCACGATGTGAACCAATAGCTTGATCCATAACGTTTAGAATATGAACACGAGCACCATAAGCCTGTTGCAGTGCGATATCCATGATTTCTTTAGTGATACCTTCGATTTTGATATCCATCTGCAATGCAGTAATACCATCACGAGTACCGGCTACTTTAAAGTCCATATCGCCTAAGTGATCTTCATCGCCTAAGATGTCAGAAAGCACAACGAAATCGTCGCCTTCTTTAACTAGACCCATTGCAATACCCGCAACAGAAGTCTTGATTGGTACACCTGCATCCATCAATGCTAATGAAGTACCACATACTGAAGCCATTGAGCTTGAACCGTTAGATTCAGTAATTTCAGATACAACACGAATGCTGTACGGGAATTCTTCAGCTGAAGGCATCACGGCATTCATACCACGCCATGCTAACTTACCATGACCGATTTCGCGGCGCTTAGGTGAGCCAACCATACCTGTTTCACCAACAGAATACGGAGGGAAGTTATAATGAAGCATAAAGCGATTAGTACGTTCGCCCATGATGCTATCAATCTTCTGCGCATCACGTTCAGTACCTAAAGTACAGGTTACTAATGCTTGAGTTTCACCACGTGTAAATAATGAACTACCGTGAGTACGTGGAAGTACACCCGCTAAAACACTTAACGCGCGGATCATATCTGGTTCACGACCATCGATACGAGGCTTACCACTGATAATACGGCCGCGAACAACGCTTTTCTCTAAACTACCGAGTAAGTTGTCTACTTCACGAGTATCAACATCTGGATTCTCTGCAACTAGTGCAGCTTTAGCAGTAGCTTTAACAATACCGACTTGTACATAGCGGTCTTGTTTAACTTCAATTTGGTAAGCTTCTGTCATGCCAGCTTCTGCAAGATCTTTGATTTTAGCAACTAACACTTGATCTTGAACTGGTGCAGTCCAATCCCATGTTGGTTTGCCAGCTTCAGCCTTGAACTCGGCAATAGCATCAACAACAACTTGTTGTTGATCATGTCCGTAAGTTACCGCACCTAACATGATTTCTTCTGCAAGCGCTTTAGCTTCAGATTCAACCATAAGTACAGCAGCTTTAGTACCCGCAACCACTAGGTTTAGTGAACTTGTTGCAAGCTGATCAACTGTTGGGTTAAGTACATATTCATCGTTGATATACCCAACACGCGCAGCACCTAGTGGGCCACTGAAAGGAATACCAGAAATAGCTAACGCTGCTGAGGTACCAATCATCGAAACAATATCTGGCTCGATTTGTGGATCAACAGAAACCACAGTGATGATAACTTGAACTTCGTTTTTAAAACCGTTAGGGAATAAAGGACGAATAGGACGGTCAATAAGACGCGCAATCAGAGTTTCATCTTCTGATGGACGGCCTTCACGCTTGAAGAAACCACCAGGAATTTTACCTGCAGCATAGGTTTTTTCTTGATAGTTAACAGTTAGCGGGAAGAAGTCACGGCTTAAATCCGCTACTTTTTTACCAACTACAGTAACTAATACTGTGGTATCGCCCATGCTTGCTAAAACTGCAGCATCAGCTTGACGTGCAATAACACCTGTTTCTAAGGTGACTGTATGTTGACCATACTCAAAACTCTTTACAATTGGATTCACGTGACCCATTCCTTAATTTAATGACCTTTAATTACGCGCACAAGTATACTTCAATTAGACTGAATAGTTAAATAGACGCGAGTTACAGAATGTGAAAATCTTTAAAATAATCATTTTCCTACATGAGATCATCGTATTAACAAATGATTTAGACGTTATTAAGCAAAAAACTTTACGATTAAGTGACCTGAGGTTTGCTATTTGATTTGATTATTGATGACAAGACAGATGAATTTGACTAAAGTTGTAGCCAATAGTGTCAATTTTTGTAAGGGTTAACTAATTAATTAGCCACGTTAAGATTGATTTAATAGAACCTATAAATCATGAGTAACTTTAGCATTTAAAAATGCTAAAACCAACGTAGAATTAGTCACTTATATGACATGGAATAATACATGACTGCTCGTTTTAAGTCTCTTACATGGAAACAAACTAACTTAGTGGTATTTACTGCTTTGTTTTTTGCAATTGCCATCTTTATCGTAGAAATTGCGTTAGTTGTTATAACGACTAAACAACAGCTTACAGCAGCACAGCAAGAACTACTCAATTCCGTCGAGCAAACCACTACGAATGCGGTATGGTCGTTAGATGACAAACTTGCGAGTCAAACACTCGAAGGCATCATCAAAGTTGATAACGTTGGTTCAGCGGTCATTGAGCTTGATGATGGTTCGCTATTTGTATCTGTGGCCAATGAATCTGATGAGTTTTCCAATAACTACATATCGTTAAGTAATCGTCTTTTTGGTAATTTGAAAGAAATTTCCCGTTCGCTGTATCGTCCGTTCTACTTTGAAGGCAACAAACAACAGCAACTCATTGGCACATTGACCATTTTTTACGACACCCAAAAACTGACGACTAAACTCTTTAGTCAGCTACAACTTGGGCTAATAGCAACATTGGCTCGCGCACTATTGCTCACTTTAGTATTAACAGTGGTGTTTCATCGTTTTTTAACACAACCCATCGCACGCATTAGTGAAGCTATTGATAAAATTGATCCAGACTATCCTGATGAAAACTTGTTGCCGATGTCTCAAGCCCATAAAGATGATGAATTAGGCCTAGTGACCAGTAAATTTAATCAAATCTTATTACAGTTCAGCCAAACTCAAAATAAACTGCGAAAAATGGCGACGCGTGACCCATTAACAGGGCTACCGAATCGAACCTTATTGTTAGAAACACTCAATGTGACAATTCAACGTTCACGTGTTCATAAGCGAAATTTTGCACTACTTTTTATAGACTTAGATCGTTTTAAAAACGTCAATGACTCTTTAGGTCATGCATTAGGAGATCAATTCCTCGCCCGAATCGCACGTATTTTAGAAAGAGTGGTAGGTGATCGAGGTAGCGTAGCGCGCTTAGGCGGCGATGAATTTGTGATTTTAGCCGATGAAATTCAAACCCCGTCACAAGCAGCTGATTTTGTTGATAAGTTGCTGATCCAATTAAACACTCCAATTCAGCTAAACGAACATGCTATTCACCCAGCAGCGTCTATCGGTATATCGATATATCCCGAAGATGGTAACACCGCAGAGGATTTAATTCGTCATGCAGATATTGCCATGTACAGCGCTAAAGCCGCTGGTTCTAATCAATGGTCGTTCTTTAAACAACAAATGACCGAACGTGCTGCAGTAAGATTACGTACAGAAGCCTCGTTACACGATGCTTTGAAAAACAACGAGTTTTTATTATATTTTCAACCTAAATTTGACTTAAAGACCAATAAAGTCGTCGGATGTGAAGCTCTTATTCGCTGGCAAAAAGACGGCCGATTAATAAGTCCTATGTCATTTATCCCTGTAGCCGAAGAAACCGGTATTATCATCCCTATTGGACGTTGGGTTATCGAGCAAAGCTGTAAAGTCATCAGGGAATGGCAACGTAAATATAATTATGCTATCCCTATTGCTGTGAATGTGGCCTCGCAACAATTTGCAGATGCCAGTTTAGTACCTGATATTAAGCAACTGGCGATCCGTTATCAAATACGTCCGGAATTACTTGAAATAGAAATTACAGAAACGTCACTGATGAATGATGTTGAACAAGCAATTACCAAATTAGAACAACTCAAATCAGCGGGTTTTGGTATTGCGGTCGATGATTTTGGCACAGGATATTCTTCATTATCATATCTACGTCATTTGCCGATTACCACAATGAAAATTGACCGTGCATTTGTTAGCGATCTTCCAGAAGATAGCGCAATTGCGTCAACTATTTTAATGCTCGGGCGCCAGCTTGATTTGACCATTGTTGCTGAAGGTATTGAAAACATTCAACAACTTGAATGGTTAAAAGAAAATCAATGTGAAATCGGTCAAGGTTTTTACTTCAGCCAGCCATTACCCATAGAAGAATTTGAAGAAAAATATATTGCCTGCAATACCGCGAAAATAATGCATGTTTAACGGCAACAAATGCAAGCCTAAATCAGACATGCCAAAGTATTCATTAGCGGCCAATTATGAATAAAGCTTGATCGTAAGAGTTGGGTTGGTCTGTGGCGAGTTCGTCACAATAAAGCGGTATTATCTAAAGGTGGCTGTCTTAACCTTCCGCAGGTTATATTACCTCATCTAAAGAGCTTAATTGTTTCGGCAAAATTGTAAGCATTCTCTATTCTCTATTCTCTAAACAATCCTAGCAGCACTCTATTGAAATGGTCATCAAACTTAGTACATTGCCGTAATGGTTTGAGACAAATGTAGGGTTCAAATTGTTGTTTTATTTACTCACTCACTAGAAGTTGCCGATGGCAGGATATTAAGTTGTCAAAGCCCATGCATTGACTATTAAGTCCCTGAGCAAGTGATTAGCACTTTCTTGGCTACTGCATAATTGTTGGTGTGATTGTACTAGATAACGACTCCTGCGAGCCCTAACGCCTTTAATCCTGCAATCTCTAGTCTACATTCAATGTTAAATCATATAAGAGTGCTCACACCTATGTTTATGGAACAAATTAAGTATTCAATTTACTGTGTTGGGTATGATGTTAAAAGATGTTGCAGATGAATAATAACCTGAAGATTATGCTGAAACGTAAATGCTTAGACAAATAAATAGCTTATATCTTTAATCAAATGGCCATATAGTTTCTGAATCAAGATCTTCTGAAATAATGAAATAAAATATTCAGAAATCATGATGACTATGAAAGATCGAACCGTAAATTAGTCATAGTCAATTAAACGATAAATATCGATGAAATTAGCTAGCAGGGTGGGATTAAGCGAGTATAAACAATGCAAGAACAAAAACAGCGGTTCTCGTCCAGCAAAACATCGTACAACAACTTACATTGGGATATTTAGCCATTAGAATAGCCTGAAGATATAAAAGACTACCAAGATGATACTCCCATATATTGGGGAGATAACGCCAAGACAACTGGTAGGTACGAAATTGGCAATATTTTGAGGCGAGTTCATTATTTTAGGCAATAAAAAAAGGAGGCTTATGGCCTCCCTCTTTACGGTTAAACTACTTACAAAAGTAAGCAGATGTCGAATTAACGACGTAAACCTAACTTCTGGATCATAGCAGTATAACGAGCTACGTCAGTACGCTTTAAGTAAGCTGAAAGCTTACGGCGTGCACTAACCATACGTAATAAACCACGACGAGAGTGGTGATCATGGATGTGCTCTTTAAAGTGACCTTGAAGGTGATTAATTTGAGCAGTTAACAAAGCTACTTGAACTTCAGTTGAACCAGTATCGTTTTCGCAGCGACCAAAATCAGCCAAAATTTTTGCTTTTGTTTCAGCACTTAGTGACATGTGTATCTCCAAAAAAAGTAAATGTATCTCTAGCCGATCACTAACTCAGCCAGAGTGAGCGCGATATTCTAACCAGATTGTTAGTTAACCGCAATAAAATTCGATTATTTATCTGAAAAAGCCAACGACGAAACCGACTCGACTACTCAGCAGTATCATTATCGTGGATTACAATCAAACGTTTTGGCGCTAATAAACCATCATCATTCATGATACCCATACCAACAAATCGACGTTCATCGCCAATAGTGATACGAACTAACTCATCAGGCTTAAGTCCCGCAGCTTGAATTGCTTGTCCTTGCATGACGTAATATAACATCGCCTCAGGCAAGTTAATTTCAGCGAATTTAGCCACTGCAGTGTCCATTGGTAACAATAACGGATCCATTAGGGTCTGAGGAGCAACATCTTGTCTATGAGCTTGTTCAAGTAGTGCTTCTAATTGCGCTAAGGTAACCATTTTTTCATAAGGATATTCGGCAACTTGAGTACGACGCAACATAATAACATGTGCTCCACATCCAAGCATTTCACCTAAATCATCAATAATGGTACGTATGTAAGTCCCTTTAGAACAATGAATGTCTAGGGTTAGTTCATCACCTTCAAGCTTAATAAAATTTAGCTCAAATACGGTAATTGGCCGTGACTCACGTGGAACTTCAATCCCCTCACGGGCATATTTATACAAAGGTTGACCTTGGTATTTTAATGCCGAATACATTGATGGTATTTGTTGAGTGGTTCCTCGAAAAAACGCGAGCTTTTCATCTAGTAATGCTTGAGTCACATTCACAGGGCGCGTTTGCACGACTTCCCCATCAGAGTCACTCGTATCAGTACGTTGACCCAATTTAGCGGTCACCAGGTAGCGCTTATCCGAATCTAATAGATGCTGAGAGAACTTAGTCGCTTCTCCGAGGCAAATAGGCAACATACCTGTTGCTAACGGGTCTAAAGCACCTGTATGGCCAGCTTTATTGGCATTAAAAAAACGCTTCACTCTTTGCAGGGCAAAATTAGAGCTCATGCCAGTATCTTTATCGAGTAATACGATTCCGTCGATGAAGCGACCTTTAGGGCGACGAGCCATTAATCTTGCTCCTTTTCACCATCAACAGACTCGCTGTTATCAGGTGCGTCAGGCGTAAATTGCTGCTGTTTGGCTTTATCTTTATTTATGACTTGTGTGACTAGGTTAGACATACGCATGCCTTCTACTAGCGAACTATCATAAATAAAACGTAATTCAGGCATAACACGTAATTTCATACGTCCAGCAACTAAAGTACGTACATAAGGCGCGGCTACAGTCAGCGCATCAATTTTTTGTTGAACAAGTTCAGTGTCTTCTTCAAAAAAAGTCACATAAACTTTTGCATAACTTAAATCACGAGAGACGTCGACGTCATTTACTGTGACAAAACCAATGCGAGGATCTTTCATATCGCGTTGCAACACCATTGCCAGTTCTTGCTGGAGTTGTTGTGCAATACGGCGGGTACGACTAAATTCTTTTGCCATGATGATATGCCATATCGTTAGGTCTACAATCAAAAAGGGCGGCTAAAGCCGCCCTTCCATTGGTACTTATAAGCTGCGAGCAATTTCGACTATTTCGAAGACTTCAATTTGATCGCCCACTCGGACGTCATTGTAATTCTTCACACCGATACCACATTCCATGCCATTACGGACTTCTTGTGCATCGTCTTTAAAGCGGCGTAATGACTCAAGTTCACCTTCGAAGATAACCACGTTATCACGTAGTACACGAATTGGTGCGCTACGTTTAACAATACCTTCGGTAACCATACAACCAGCGATAGCGCCGATTTTAGGTGACTTAAACACATCACGAACTTCTGCAAGGCCGATAATTTCTTGTCTAAATTCAGGCGCTAACATACCTGTCATTGCAGCACGAACTTCATCAATTAGATTGTAGATGATGCTGTAATAACGTAAATCAACACTTTCTGAATCAATGGTCTTACGAGCCTGTGCATCAGCACGGACGTTGAAACCAACAAGAATCGCATTTGAAGCTGCTGCTAATGTTGCGTCGGTTTCGGTTAATGCACCTACACCACGAGCAATAATATTCACTTTAACTTCATCTGTAGACAGTTTAGCTAAAGATTCACAAATCGCTTCAAGAGAACCTTGAACATCAGCTTTAAGTACGATATTCAGCTCTTGTACTTCGCCTTCTTCCATGTTCGCAAACATGTTTTCTAGCTTAGACTTCTGCTGACGCGCTAACTTAATGTCACGGAATTTACCTTGGCGATACAATGCAACTTCACGAGCTTTACGTTCATCACGTACAACTGTCGCTTCATCACCAGCTAAAGGCACACCAGAAAGACCTAAAATCTCTACTGGAATAGATGGACCAGCTTCGGTAATAGCGTGACCGTTTTCGTCTTTCATCGCACGGATTTTACCGTACTCTAAACCACATAAAACGATATCACCTTGGCGTAACGTACCTTCTTGAACCAAGACAGTAGCTACTGGGCCACGACCTTTATCAAGTTTTGATTCGATAACAACACCCGCTGCCATACCATCACGTATTGCTTTAAGTTCTAATACTTCAGATTGAAGTAAGATACCTTCTAACAATTCGTCAACGCCCATACCCGTTTTGGCTGAAACGTGAACGAACATGTTATCTCCGCCCCAATCATCTGACATGATGCCATGTTGAGACAGTTCGCTCTTAACGCGCTCTGGATCAGCATCTGGCTTATCCATTTTGTTAACAGCTACGATTAACGGTACGTTACCCGCTTTAGCATGTTGAATCGCTTCAATCGTTTGTGGCATTACGCCATCATCGGCAGCAACAACCAAAATAACAATATCAGTCGCCTTAGCACCACGAGCACGCATTGACGTAAACGCCGCGTGACCAGGAGTATCAAGGAAAGTGATCATGCCGTTTTCAGTTTCAACGTGGTATGCACCAATATGCTGAGTAATACCACCGGCTTCGCCAGCAGCAACTTTCGCACGACGGATATAATCAAGTAATGACGTTTTACCATGGTCAACGTGACCCATGATAGTCACAACTGGAGCACGAGACTCTAGTTGGATATTGTCATCGCGATCTTTCAGTACTTGATGCTCAAGTTCGTTTTCACGAATAAGCACCACTTTATGACCTAATTCTTCAGCAACCATTTGGGCTGTTTCTTGGTCAAGTACTTGGTTAATCGTTACCATAGTGCCCATTTTCATCATTTGCTTGATGATAACAGTGGCTTTAATTGCCATTAAATGCGCTAATTCTGATACGGTTACGGTTTCACCGATACGCACATCACGACTAACAGCTGCAGCAGGTTTATTAAAACCGTGTGCCATAGATTCAGGTGCTGTACTGCGGTTACGCATGTGTTTTTCACGACCGTCACGAGCATCTTTTCCGCCACGTTTTTTGTTGGCGTTTTTGTTGCGCGCACGACGACCACGTTTTTCATCATCAGCATCTGAACTGTCTTCTGCTGCACGAGCAACTTTAGAGGTTGTGATGTGGTGATCGCCATTCTTTTCAGCATCTAAACGTTGGCGTTCTTCTTCAGCCCAACGCTTTGAGTTTACTTCAGCAAGGAGGCGTGCAGTTTCAGCTGCTTTAGCGGCTTCATCTTTTTGCTTTTGAGTAAGCACTGCTTCTTGAGTCGCTTTTAAACGATCTGCTTCAACTTTTGCTGCTGCAGTTTCTGGGTCAGCAACTTTAGTTACTTTAGGTTCAGACTTTACTTTTTCTGATTTCAATTTGGCTTCTGCTTCCGCTTTTTTCTTCGCTTCTGCATTAGCTTTCGCTTCTGCAGCTGCTTTTGCTTCAGCTTCCACTTTTGCTTGGGCTTCAGCTTCTGCTTTGGCTTTTGCTTGAGTTTCTAATTCAGCTTGTTTTGCTAATTCTGCATCATCGCGCTTAACAAAAGTACGTTTTTTACGTACTTCTACCTTCACGTCTTTCGACTGACCGCCAGTGCTTGCAACACTTAACGTAGACACCGTTTTACGTTGCAATGTCATTTTAGTCGGAACTGAATCTGCACCATGCTGTTTTTTTAGATAATCAAGAAGTTGTTGCTTCTCTTTTTCTGAAACAGTATCGAGTTGTTTTTTGTTCATACCAGCTTGTGAGAATTGCTCGATTAATCGATCAACCGATTTACCCACTTCCGCTGCTAATTTTTCTACGCTTGTATCTGCCATCAATTAGATCCCCCTGTTGATCGACTTATGCTTCTTCGCCAAACCAACAGATATTGCGGGCAGCCATGATGAGCTCGCCTGCTTTTTCTTCTGTTAATTCTTCAATATCAATTAAATCGTCAATACCTTGCTCGGCCAAGTCTTCTAAAGTCACTACGCCTTTGCTCGCAAGAACATAAGCTAAATGTCTTTCTAATCCTTCCAATGCTAGTAAATCATCACTTGGCTCTGCACCATCTAACGCTTCTTCCGACGCTAATGCTCTTGTAGAGATTGCCGCCTTTGCACGTTCACGTAATGCTTCAACGATTCCTTCGTCGAAACCTTCTACTGCTAATAGTTCAGATTCTGGGACATAAGCAATCTCTTCTAGCGAAGTGAATCCCTCATCAGCCAATACGGCTGCAAAATCTTTATCTACATCCAGATAAGCTACAAACAAATCAATCACTTTTGCACTTTCGGCTTGGTGTTTTTTGTTCATGTCTTCAACTGTCATTACGTTTAGTTCCCAACCAGTAAGTTGAGTGGCTAAACGTACGTTTTGGCCATTACGACCAATAGCCTGTGCCAAACTGTCAGCTTCTACAGCAATATCCATCGAGTGGTTGTCTTCATCCACAATGATAGATGCAACATCAGCTGGCGCCATGGCATTGATCACATATTGTGCAGGATTATCATCCCACAACACGATATCGACTCGCTCGCCACCTAATTCGTTTGATACGGCTTGTACACGTGCGCCACGCATACCAACACAAGCACCAATAGGGTCAATGCGACGATCATTTGATTTGACAGCGATTTTAGCACGAGCGCCTGGATCACGAGCGGCACCCATTACTTCGATTAATTCGTCGTAAATTTCTGGTACTTCAACCCGAAACAGTTCAATTAACATTTCAGATTTACTGCGGGTTAAAAATAACTGCGCACCACGTGCCTCTGGACGTACAGAGTACAATAATGCACGCACACGGTCACCAGGACGGAAAGATTCACGGCTGATTAAATCTTCTTTAAATAACACGCCATCAGCATTGTTACCTAAATCAACAACTACGCTTTCACGGGTGCTTTTCTTAACAACACCAGTAACAATCTCACCTTCACGTTCAATAAATTGTTCAACAATTTGTGCACGTTCAGCTTCACGTACTTTTTGTACGATAACTTGTTTCGCGGTTTGTGTGGTGATACGGTCAAATGCAACTGAGTCGATTTGATCTTCAATAAACTCACCCACTTGAATCTCTGGTTCTTCATAACGAGCGGCTTCAAACGTAATTTCGCTGTATGGATTTTCCAAAGCTTCGCCTTTATCGTCAACTACCATCCAACGACGGAAAGTGTCGTAATGGCCTGTTTTACGATCAATAGCAACGCGAACTTCGATATCGCCTTCATATTTTTTCTTTGTTGCGGTAGCCAGTGCAATTTCTAGCGCTTCGAAAATTTTCTCGCGCGGAAGGCCTTTCTCATTGGAAACCGCTTCTGCGACTAGCAGGATCTCTTTATTCATTTGGTCTTGCCTCGTTCTTCACCTGAAACTATCAAAACTTAGCTATAACGTTGCCTTTACGGATATTATCCAAAGCAACAATCAAGTCTTTACCATCAACGGTGATAGTGAGCATTTGCCCATCAACACTACTGATGACGCCTTTTAAATTACGACTACCGGCAACAGGCATAGTCAATTGTACTTTTGTTTCTTCACCTATATAAGCTCTATATTGCTCGGCGGTAAATAACGGTCTATCTACGCCAGGTGAAGATACTTCTAATGTGTATTCTGTAGAAATAGGGTCTTCAACATCCATAACTGCGCTAACTTGACGACTGGCTTCTGCACAATCTTCAATATTGATGCCATTCTCGTGATCAATAAACACACGAAGAATTGAGTGACGACCAGCTTGAATATACTCAATGCCCCATAGTTTAAAGCCTAGAGCTTCAACAGGTACTGTTAACATTTCAACTAGCTTGGATTCTATTGTTGCCAAAAATGACCCCCAAAAAAACAAAAAAAGGGCTAATAGCCCCATTGCAACCCGCATCTAACACGGATATTTAAAAGTTCATATAACAAAAAACCCCGTAATCACGAGGTTATTTTATTATAAAACCTGTAAATTGTGATTTATTTTCTTACGAAATTAAATCACAAGGAGCTGGTTGCGGGGGCCGGATTTGAACCGACGACCTTCGGGTTATGAGCCCGACGAGCTACCAACTGCTCCACCCCGCGTCAACTGATGCAAGTATATTGATTTACACTATATCTTGCAATAACTAATCAAACTCAATCCATGATTTGTTAGTTTAAATCTGGTGCCGAGAGCGGGACTTGAACCCGCACGTCCGTTAAGACACAGCCACCTCAAGGCTGCGCGTCTACCAATTCCACCACCTCGGCGACACCTGGTATACTAGTCAGGAATTTTCGTTTCTGACTGTTCGGTCTGAACAGGCGCATCATCAATGATTTGCTCTGCTGCTGGACCTAAATCTTTCCACTGATCATTTTGCTCAGTGTGATTAGCACTTAAATTACCAATCACTAAACTTAATGCAAAAAAGCCAATGGCTAATACTGCAGTACTGCGAGTCAGGAAATTACCTGATCCACTTGAGCCAAATAAAGTGCCTGAGGCACCGGCTCCGAAAGATGCGCCCATATCGGCACCCTTTCCTTGTTGAATTAAAATTAAGCCAATAAGACCTAAAGCTACCACCAAGTATACAACTATCAGAACTTCGTACATATAATTACGCGCTCATTGCTATGGTACATAAACTTAAAAACTCACTTGAGTTCAAACTTGCACCGCCAATCAGACCACCATCAACATCAGGCTGGGCAAATATATCTGCCGCATTGCTTGGGGTGACGCTACCACCGTATAGAATTCTGATATTCTCACCAATAAAGGGAGATACTTCAGAGAGGCGACTGCGAATAAACGCATGTACTTCTTGTGCCTGTTCTGGTGTTGCGCTTTTACCTGTCCCTACAGCCCATAAAGGTTCGTAGGCGATAATTGCGTTATCAAAAGCCATGGTACCGTTTTTTTCAATTACTATATCAAGCTCTTCCGCAATCACCTCAAAGGTACGTCTTGCTTCACGAGCTGGCCCTGATTCACCTACGCATAAAATCGGTGTCAGACCATATTTTTGTGCTGCGGCAAACTTCTCTGCCACGATATTACTCGTCTCTCCGTACATACGGCGACGTTCGGAATGGCCGATAATAACATATCGACATCCAGAATCTTTTAGCATCTGCCCGGATATTTCGCCGGTATATGCACCAAAATCATGTTGACTAAGATTTTGTGCACCCATTCTAACAAGCGCACCATCTAAGGTTTGCTTATTGGCTTCAAGCAGCTGCCTAACACTTTCAAGATAAATTGAAGGCGGGCATAAAACCACTTCAGCGGAATCATTTTGGAGCTTTGTAGCAAACTTCTTAAATAGTTCTTCTGCTAGTGCTGAATTACCATTCATTTTCCAGTTGCCAGCGACCATAGGACGTCTGAGTGCCATTCACTGTCTCCTCTGAAAGCGGCGTGAATAATAGCGAACCACTTATCAAGTTACAAGAGCTAAAAGGGGAATATTTCACATAAAGTGTCGAAGCGTCTACTTTTTAAGCGAGCAACAACATATCTGAATATTCAAATGATTAACATGCTGCCTTTACCGCGTCAGCAATACGATTTGCATGTGCAAGCACTTGCGGATGATCATCACCTTCAACCATCACTCTGATTAACGGTTCGGTACCCGACTTTCGTAATAAAACCCGTCCGCGAGCACCTAATTGCAACTCAACATCGGCTTGCGCAGATTTCACCGCATCGGTATCTAACGGATTAGAGTCCCCTTCAAAGCGGACATTAACCAATACTTGAGGCAACATCTTCATCGGCTCTGTTAATTGTTCAAGCGACGCATTTTGACGACGCATCGCTGCTAACACTAAAATACCTGCAACAATACCATCACCGGTAGTACCATGATCTAGGTTGAGAATATGACCAGAGTTTTCACCACCTATACGCCATTCATTCTCCCTCAGCATTTCCATGACATATCTGTCACCGACTTTAGAGCGAACAAAAGGAATATCAAGTGCTTGCAACGCTAAATCTAAACCTAAATTAGACATTAAGGTGCCGACCACTCCACCTTTTAAAATACCACGTTTTTGAGCATCTACCGCTAAAATATACAGGATCTGATCGCCATCGACTACTTCACCATGACGATTAACCATCATAATACGATCACCGTCACCATCTAATGCAATCCCTAAATCAGCTTTTTCAGCCAATACAGTCTCACAAATCTTAGCCATTGACGTTGCGCCAACCTTATCATTGATATTGAGTCCATCGGGTTTATCGCCAATAGCAATCACGTCAGCACCTAATTCACGGAATACATTAGGGGCAATATGATACGTTGCACCATGAGCACAATCGACGACAATTTTTAAGCCCTCAAGAGTTTGGTCGGCAGGAAAGTTCCCTTTACAATATTCGATGTAACGCCCTGCAGCATCTTCAATTCGACGAGCTTTGCCTAATAAGTGGGACTCTACACACACTAACGGCTTTTCAAGTTCAGCCTCAATTTCTAATTCAATTGCATCATCAAGCTTACTGCCATCGGTAGAGAAGAACTTGATACCGTTGTCATAGTAAGGATTATGCGAAGCACTAATTACCACACCAGCTTCTGCACGAAAAGTACGAGTTAAATAAGCCACTGCAGGGGTCGGCATTGGGCCAAGTAATAACACGTTTAATCCAGCAGCTGATAATCCAGCTTCTAACGCCGATTCAAATAGGTAACCTGAAATACGGGTATCCTTACCAATAATCACTTTTTGAGTGCCATTTCGAGACAATACTCGTCCAGCAGCCCAACCGAGCTTCAATGCCAGTTCAGGGGTCATTTTACCCGCCCCGACTCTGCCGCGAATACCATCGGTTCCAAAAAATTTTCTTTGTTTCACAGATCCCTACTTAAGTGATTTCACTGTACTTATAACGTTATTGTGCCGCTGCCACTACAAGTAGGCCATTGTTTCTGACATCACTTTAAGTACATCGACAGTTTCGGGTACATCATGGACACGTATAATATGCGCACCTTGCTGAGCAGCAATCAATGCCCCTGCGAGACTACCCGCAAGACGTTGATCGGTATCACGCGCTAACAGGTCACCCATCATGCTTTTACGTGATAAGCCCACCAGTAAAGGTAAGTGAAACTCATGCAATTTTGGCAACGCAGCTAACAGGCGGTAATTATGCGCTAAAGTTTTGCCAAAGCCAAAACCTGGATCAAGAATTAAACGTTCGCGCTCAATTCCGGCTGCTTCGCAGTAAGCAATACGCAATTCAAAAAAAGCGGCAACCTCATCAATCACATCCTGATACTCAGGTTTATTTTGCATTGTTTTTGGCTCGCCCTGCATGTGCATCAAGCAAATTGGCACATCTAACGTCGCAGCCATTGCTAAAGCCCCAGGCATTTGTAATGCGCGCACATCATTAATCAAATTAGCACCGGCATTTACCGCCAGTTCCATCACTTCAGGTTTGCTAGTGTCTATCGAAATCCATACGTCGTGTGTTTTTGCAGTATATTCAATAATAGGAATAACCCGTGCGAGCTCTTGCTCAACAGAAACCTCTGCTGCCCCAGGGCGAGTAGACTCACCGCCGACGTCTATAATTAATGCACCTTGTTCAACCATATAATCAACATGTCGACAAGCTTGTTCGAAATCGATGTATTCGCCACCATCAGAAAACGAATCTGGTGTCACGTTTACAATTCCCATTACTACAGGGGCTGACAAGTCGAGCGTTTTATTGGCATGAGTTAATTGAAACAATGGTATTTTCCTACAGTAGATTAAAAACAAGAAAACCCCTTGCGGGGTTTTCTTTATTCACTAAATTATTTATTTAGCTGGTGATTCATCCGCATCATTAGTATCGGCTTTATTATCGACTTTAGCGTCGGTTTTAGCGTCATCCACTGGCGTTTCAATTTCAGATTTAGGCGTGGTATTGCCATTATCTTTATCGTCAGATGATTCATCTTTTTGCCATTCAGCTGGCATACGCACTTCACGGCGATGCATTAAATCGTCAATTTGCAACGAATCAATCGTTTCGTACTTCATCAGTGCGTCTTTCATCGCATGTAAGATATCCATATTTTCTGTCAACATGGTTTGTGCACGTTGATAGTTTTTATCGATAAACATTTTGATTTCTGAATCAATTAATGACGCTGTATCACCTGACATAGCCTTTGATTTACCCATACTGCGACCTAAGAAAACTTCGTTTTCTTCTTCTGCATAGAGTAAAGGACCCAACTTGTCAGAGAAACCCCATTGCGTAACCATGTTACGTGCAATTGATGTCGCGTATTTAATGTCTTGCGAAGCGCCGGTAGAGACTTGTTCGCTTCCGTAAATAAGCTCTTCGGCTAAACGTCCACCGTAAGCAACTGAAATCTGTGATTCTAATTTGCGACGGCTTTGACTAACAGCATCAGCTTCAGGTAAGAAGAACGTCACACCTAATGCACGACCGCGCGGAATAATGGTCACTTTATGTACAGGGTCATGTTCTGGCACTAAGCAACCAACAATAGCATGTCCGGCTTCATGATAAGCCGTCATCTCTTTGTCCGATTCAGACATCACCATAGAACGGCGCTCAGCACCCATCATGATTTTGTCTTTAGCACGCTCGAACTCTTCCATACCGACTACACGACGATTACCACGAGCAGCAAACAACGCAGCTTCGTTAACAAGGTTTGCTAAGTCTGCACCAGAAAATCCTGGGGTACCACGGGCAATAACACTTGCTTTAACATCGTCTGACAAAGGTACTTTACGCATGTGTACTTTAAGGATTTGTTCACGACCACGCACGTCTGGTAAACCGACGACGACTTGGCGGTCAAATCGACCTGGACGAAGTAATGCAGAATCGAGTACGTCTGGACGGTTAGTTGCCGCAATGACAATAACGCCTTCATTACCTTCGAAACCATCCATCTCAACCAGTAACTGGTTTAATGTTTGCTCACGCTCATCGTGACCACCACCAACACCAGCGCCACGTTGGCGGCCTACAGCATCAATTTCATCGATAAAGATGATACAAGGAGAAGATTTTTTAGCTTGTTCAAACATGTCACGCACACGAGATGCACCAACACCGACAAACATTTCCACAAAATCAGAACCTGAAATAGTAAAGAATGGCACCTTAGATTCACCAGCAATAGCCTTCGCTAGCAAGGTTTTACCTGTACCTGGTTGCCCAACCATTAACACGCCCGTAGGAATACGGCCGCCTAATTTTTGGAACTTAGTTGGGTCACGCAAATAATCAACCAGTTCTTTCACTTCTTCTTTTGCTTCATCACAACCAGCGACGTCTGCAAAAGTGGTTTTAATTTGATCTTCGCTCATCAATTTGGCTTTACTCTTACCAAATGACATTGCGCCCTTACCGCCACCACCTTGCATTTGACGCATGAAGAATATCCATACTCCAATTAGCAGTAACATTGGGAACCATGAAATAAAGATTTGAGTTAAGAAACCAGATTCTTCAGCTTCTTGGCCTTTATAGTCAATACCTTTAGTTTGAAGATCATTGATTAAATCTTGATCATATATAGGCATAATTGTGGTGAACTTCTCGCCGGTACGTTTAGTCCCTTCAATAGTTCGTTGATCGCTTTTTATTTCGACCTTGTTAACTTGACCATTTCGAACATTGTCCAAAAAGGCGGAATAATCCATCTTCTGCGAATTCGAAGAAGAGGGGGAATAACCCTGGAAAACTGACATCAGCACAACAGCGATGACAACCCAGAGTATTAAATTTTTAGCCATGTCACTCAAATTACTCGACCTCTTAACAGTCCTGCGATTATTAACTTTAGACTACTACAACTTGTAACCAGTCGCCACTAGATAGACTTCTCGAGAGCGCGCTCTAGAGGAGTCTGGTTTACGGGTTTTTACTACTTTGAATGCCTGTTTGACTGTTTTTATGTAGTCGTCAAAGCCCTCCCCCTGAAAGACTTTAACAGCAAAACAGCCGTTAGGCGTCAACACTTGATGACACATATCTAGCGCCAATTCAACTAAATACATAGCTCTTGGCTGATCTACAGCACCCGAACCACTCATGTTCGGAGCCATATCTGATAGTACCACATCCACTTTATCTTGACCTACTCGCTCAAGCAATGCCTGCAGCACTTTATCCTCTCTAAAATCACCTTGAAGAAAATCAACGCCAACAATAGGATCCATCGGTAAAATGTCACAAGCAATCACTTTACCTTTGTCGCCAGTAAGTTTAACAGCCACTTGTGACCAACCACCAGGAGCAGCACCTAAGTCAACTACTGTCATACCCTGTTTTATTAAGTGATCTTTTTGTTGGATCTCTTCTAACTTGAATGCTGCTCGTGAACGTAAGCCTCGTTTTTGGGCTAATTTCACATAGTGATCATCAAAGTGTTCTTGCATCCAGCGAGTTGAGCTCGCCGTACGTTTTTTGGTTGTCATTTAAATTCCGCAACGATTCAGAGTTACATAAGCTCTATATAAGGGTAGAATACCCGTTTTTCAACAGTAACTCAGCAAAAGTTGGTACAAATGAACTTAACAACCAAACAAAAACAGCATTTAAAAGGTCTGGCGCACAGTCTAAAACCAGTGGTGCTGCTTGGTGGCAATGGACTAACTGAAGGTGTTCTGGCTGAAATTGATAGCGCTCTTACACATCATGAATTGATTAAAGTGAAAGTAGCCTCTGCAGACAGAGAGCTAAAAAATGCCATCGTTGACGCCATTGTACGTGAAACCCAGTCTACGAAAGTGCAACTTATCGGTCATGTGTTAGTTATTTTCCGTCATTCGGCTGAAATGAAAATTGCTTTGCCTAAAGCCAAATAATTTCGCACCCTTTTATAAAAAGCCGCTGAATACAGCGGCTTTTTTATTGGAGATGAATTATCGTTAATCAGGGATGATCAGGTATTGGGATAACTTGATAATGCTCTGCCTTTAAGCCTAGAAACTCAGGCAAGGTAGAACCAATTGAAATCGATGACCAAGTACCGGTTAAAATACCAATAAACATCGCGATAGAAAAACCTTCAAGCGGTGCCCCACCCAGAATCCATAAAGCCACAACCGTTATCAATGTAGTTCCTGAAGTGACCATAGTTCTGGAAAAGGTTGATTTAATTGCTAAGTTGTTAATGTCAGTTATATTCCACTGTGGTTTAGCCACTAACTGCTCCCGGATCCTGTCCGCAATAATAATTGAATCATTGAGTGAATACCCCAAAATTGCCATTATTGCGGCTAATACAGTTAAATTAAATTCCATTTGGCTTAACGCAAAAAAAGCCAACACAAATACTACATCATGTACCAAAGCAAACAGTGCACCTGACGCTAAACGCCATTCAAAGCGAAAACTTAGATACCCCATAATACATAGCATGGCGACTAATAAAGCTAAACTGCCTTGTTCAACCAACTCTTGGCCTACTTGTGGTCCGACGATACTGCTATTTAACACGTTGATGTCAGTCTTTAATGGCGCCAATACTTCAGCCAGTTCTGGGCGTTGATTCTCATCAGGTATATTGGCATATCGTAATACCCAACGGCCTGGTTCGCTGGCTGAAATAACACTGACCTCTTGTTGATATGCTGCAATCATTAATGGCTGTATTTCACTGGCAGTGATGTGATGATCCACTTGAATTTCTGTGACCACACCGCCGGTAAAATCTAAGCCCCAATTAAACCCTTTTATTCCTATCGCGGTTAACGATAACAGCATTAATACAATCGAAATCAGACTCGATGCATAACGCCACCTAGTTAAGTATTTGAGCTTGTCTGTTGAATAATTTGTTTGAGTTGAGTTCATAAAATTACACCTTAATAGCGCGACGAGTGTCACGACCATAAACTAAGTTGATTAATGCGCGTGAAGCAAAAATACCGGTAAACATACTGGTTAATAACCCCAAACCTAAGGTCAACGCAAAGCCTTGAATAGGGCCATTACCAATCGAAAATAACACCACTGCGGTGATCATCGTGGTGGAGTTAGCATCAAAAATGGTTGAAAACGCACTATCAAATCCCACATCAATCGCATTGGCAAAGCTACGACCTTCCGCAAGCTTTTCTTTTATTCGCTCAAAAATAAGTACGTTAGTATCGACTGCCATACCGACAGTAAGCACTAACCCGGCAATACCTGGTAAGGTCAATACCGCTCCAGGAATGAGCGCTAACAATCCAAATAACATCACCAAATTGGCGATTAACGCTATATTTGCAGCCCAACCTAAACGGCGATACCAACAAGCCATAAACAGTAATGTAGCCGATAAACCTAAGGCTAGAGCAGCAAAACCATTAACAATATTCTCGGCCCCTAAACTAGGCCCAATAGTACGTTCTTCCACTATGGTTACAGGTGCAGTCATAGAGCCGGCTCTTAATAACAAAGCTAATTGCTGCGCCTCTTGATGGCTACCTGCTCCAGTGATTTCAAAGCGGTTACCGAGTTGACTCTGAATGGTTGCAACACTGATAATTTTAGTGGTTTGTTTGGCTTTACCTTGTTCATCACGGCTGTATTCGCTATAAGCTGTTGCCATAGGTTTACCGATATTATCTCGCGAAAAATCAGACATTAACTTGCCACCTGCAGCGTCAAGACTGATGTTTACTTTCGCCATACCAAAATCGCCAGTAGTGGCTCGAGCATCAATAATATGATCGCCACCGAGTACGGGTTTTTTTGACACATATACTGGCTCATTATGCTCATCATTCATCACAACCGCGTTGGCAGAGTCTGCCTGCACCACAGGATAAAATGCCAAACTAGCGGTCGCGCCGATAACATTTTTAGCGGTAGCAGGGTCTTGCACTCCAGGTAACTCAATTCGAATACGATGCTCTCCTTGACGTTGAACTAACGCTTCGGTAATACCAAGCTCTTCTATACGACTGCGCATGATTTGTAAGTTTTGTTGTACCGTTAAATTGGTTAATTTGAGCTGGTCATTTTCAGACAGACTGATATTCAGAGTTTGTTGATGCCCAGTGACATGCCATTGAGGGTATTGCTGAGCAATAAATTGTCTTATTTGTCCAAGAGCATCATCACTGGCGCTGTTAACTGTCAGTTCAGGACCAACGCCAAAGCGCACCATTACACCGCTGATATGTTGTTCTCTGACAAATTGCTTTACAGCATCACTCACTAATACGGCTTGGTTTTGAAAGACTAAATCAAGATCTACATCCAGTAGAAACTGCACTCCGCCGCGTAAATCTAAACCTAGCTTAATCGGTTTAACGCCGAAATTTAACAACCAATCCGGCGCTGCTGGAGCTAACGCTAAGGTCACTTGAGCTTGGTGTTCAAACTGTTGTGCTAAAGTCTTTTTAGCTTGGGTTTGCATATCGGGATTATCTAACACCACAAGTAAATTATCTTGTTGTTGTTCGATACGCTTACTATTTATGCCCGCTTGTTGTAGCACATAGTGAATTTGTTCCACTGTTAGCGATTGAGTCGGTTTAACGGCAAGTTGTACGGCAGGGTCTTCACCATACCAAGATGGCAAAGCACTCATAAATAAGATGATGAGTGTGCTAATTAATAGCCAGTATTTCCACTGAGCATATTGATTTAACGGTTTGGTATTCGATTTTGATTTCATAACACTTGATCTCACTACATCGGGGTAAAACCTCGATAAAAATGTACGTGAGTGATGATAGGTATTGACCCCATTCATCTACCCACAGCAAAACTCATTAGCAAGGCTAATGACATTTTTAATCAATATAATGTAGTTAACAGGTGTGAGTGTGAACGAAAAGTAGATTAGACTCTTTCCAAGCGGAAAGTCTTGAAGGGGCTGAAGCCGTTGATAATACCCAGTCCAATTGCGGACTAAAGTTAATTTGATAGCCTATGGTTAAACTTGGTACTGGCGGAGAAACAAATTCATAGGCCAATAGATAATTAGGTTTTGATTCATCCGATTGATATTGAACAATACTGAGGTAACGCGCTGAATAGGTAGGAACAAAATGAATATCGTTTGAACTAGAATTCTCAGAAACCGAACGTTCAGAGACTGGGTTTGTTGATGAAGGTTCGCCAACGTAGCCCAACAATGTGCTATTAACATCAATAAGCGTATTGGTTAACGCAGTTAGTTGATTTGAATCTACTTGACTGTTAACGAGAGTATCAATTGTGCTATCTGCTGAATTATTTTCTAAATTATTTTCTAAATTATTTTCTAAATTATTTTCTAAATTATTGACTAAATTATTGGCTAAATTGTCGATTGAACTGTCTATTGATTTAACTGACGCCAAGGTGATATCAACAGGGGCTGAACTTATTGGTTGTTCACAAATTCGATCATCTGTCAGCGAATCCACATTATATGAACAAGAATAAGAAGTAGACGAAGCAAATGGCATCGATGCTAAAACTAACACACGGCTATTGAGGAGGAAGATTGAACACAACCCCACAATTACCAGCATTAGTAGTATACGAGCCCATGGAAACGTCATAATGACCTTATTTAATCAAGCTACACAATTTCTAAAATTCAAAATTCTAAAATTAACATGTCAAAAACACTATCTAATAAAATCATCTAACAACACTGCCTAATAAAGTAATCTAACAAATTAGTTTTTAAACGATTTTCTAACAGATTGTTCAAAGAATATTATTGCTCATACAGTAAAATGTAACAACAATGTAAACTTAAACGATAATATCTATTGCACCTTTAATCTGCAAATGAATTTTTTTACATGTTCTATCATATCTAGCACATGCATTAACTCTACGATGGATATAAAAAAGCACTAAACAGTATTCTATTTAGTGCGATGTCTGGCTAGTGGCCATTATATCGGTATTGGGTTGTGCATAAAAGTATGATAAATGCTTAAGCAGTTAGTTTAATACAATAACTAAAACAAATGGTTAAGAAAAAGGCACACTCGATTATTCACAATACTTAAAGATATTTAACCGTTATGATTTCATAATCAGTCAATCCACCTGGAGTGGTAATCGATACTTCATCGCCTTCACTTTTACCAATTAATCCACGTGCAATAGGTGAATTAACAGAAATTAAATTTTGCTTAATATCCGCCTCGTCATCACCGACTATGCGATACGTCACTTCAGCATCAGTATCTATGTTCAAAATAGTTACTGTTGTACCAAAAATGACTCGGCCAGTATTTTCTAACTTTGTGACGTCAATAATTTGAGCGTTAGATAACTTGCCTTCGATGTCACGAATACGTGCTTCACAAATGCCTTGATCTTCACGGGCTGCATGATATTCAGCATTTTCTTTTAAATCGCCTAATTCGCGTGCTGAAGCAATTGCTTCAGTAATTTTTGGACGGCGATCGAACTTTAACAATTCAAGTTCTTTACGTAATTGATCAGCGCCAACTACAGTCATTGGGACCTTACTCATAATGTCTTTGTCTCCTTTAAAAACAAAAGCATCCCGTGCTGACGATAAGTCAACACAGTAAAAATTCAGTTGGAAGTACGCAATCGACTTAGCGTGCGTATCTAGGATGCATCTTTTCGATGATGGCAGACAGCTTACCTAAGCTTTTACAGACTTGCTAGTCATCCATCATCAAAATGTCATAAAAAAGGTCGCCAAAAGGCGACCTTAATCGTTAACGCACCATAAAATTAGCTTTTGATGCGTTTGTGTAACTCTTGTAAAGACGTCACCTTGATACGATCATCTGCAGAATGCGCTAAACACGTCGCAAAGGCAGCATTTAATGTCGTAGTGTAATTCACTTTATAGCGCAATGCTCCACGACGGATCTGACGTGAGTCTTCAATTGCTTGACGACCTTCAGTGGTGTTAACAATGTAGGTATATTCACCATTTTTAATACGATCAAGAATGTGTGGACGACCTTCATGCACTTTGTTAACTAAGCGAGGATTAATCCCTGCTTCACCTAAAATAATCGCGGTACCATGAGTGGCATCAATTTCATAACCTAGCTCAATCAGCTTAGAAGCTAAATCGGCAACGCGTTTTTTATCACTGTTACGCACAGATAATAACGCACGGCCCGATTTAGGCACTTCAGATGTAGCACCAAGCTGTGCTTTGGCATAAGCTTCAGCAAAAGTATCACCCACGCCCATGACTTCACCGGTTGAGCGCATTTCTGGGCCTAATAGCGGGTCAACACCTGGGAACTTATTAAACGGTAATACCACTTCTTTTACCGAGAAATATGGTGGAATCACTTCTTTAGTAAAGTTTTGCGAAATTAAGCTTTGGCCAGCCATCACTCGAGCTGCAATTTTAGCTAACGGCACGCCTGTCGCTTTAGACACAAATGGTACTGTACGAGCGGCACGCGGGTTAACTTCAATCATATAGATTTCGTTATCTTTTACCGCAAACTGCACGTTCATTAAACCGATCACGCCTAATTCAAAAGCCAGTTTAGACACTTGGTCACGCATTCTGGCCTGAATATCAGCACTCAAGGTGTAAGGTGGTAATGAACAACCTGAGTCACCAGAGTGAACTCCTGCTTGTTCAATATGCTCCATAATGGCGCCAACCACCACAGTTTCACCGTCACACACTGCATCGATATCCACTTCAATCGCATCATCTAAGAAGTGATCAAGTAATACTGGTGATGCATTAGATACTTTAACCGCTTCATTGAAGTAGCGTAGTAAATCTTGCTTGTCGTATACGATTTCCATCGCACGTCCACCCAACACATAAGACGGACGTACAACCAACGGATAACCTATTTTTTCCGCTTCTATCACAGCACTTTCAACTGTTGTCACTGTCGCATTTTCTGGCTGCTTCATGTTCAAACGTTGAATGGCTTGTTGGAAACGTTCGCGGTCTTCTGCACGGTCAATCGCATCAGGGCTGGTACCAATAATCGGTACGCCTGCGGCTTCTAATTCGCGCGCGAGTTTAAGCGGAGTTTGGCCACCGTATTGGACGATTACACCTTTTGGCTTTTCGATACGCACAATCTCGAGTACGTCTTCTAGCGTTACAGGTTCAAAGTATAAGCGGTCAGATGTATCGTAGTCGGTTGATACCGTTTCAGGGTTACAGTTAACCATGATGGTTTCATAACCGTCTTCACGTAATGCTAATGCAGCATGGACACAGCAATAATCGAACTCAATACCCTGGCCAATTCGGTTAGGGCCACCACCCAAAATCATGATTTTGTCACGGTTCGATGGGTTAGATTCACATTCTTCTTCGTACGTTGAGTACATGTAAGCCGTGTCAGTTGAGAATTCAGCAGCACATGTATCTACACGCTTGTATACCGGATGAATTTCATGGCGATGACGTAGTTTACGAATTTCGCCTTCACTCACACCTAACACATCAGCTAAACGTAAATCAGAGAAACCTTTACGCTTTAATTGACGTAAGTAGTTTTGCTCTAAACCTGACATACCAAGCTCAGCGACTTTCGCTTCTTGGGTAACCAAATCTTCGATTTGAACGAGGAACCAGTGATCAACGTTAGTCAGAGTGAAGATATCATCACGACTTAAACCAGCACGGAATGCATCGGCTATATACCAAATACGGTCACAACCTGGCTCTTTTAATTCATGACGGATACGTTGCATCGCTTCTGGTGATTGTAAATCAACCAGAGAATCAAAACCGTTACGACCCACTTCAAGGCCACGTAACGCTTTTTGTAATGACTCTTGGAAAGTACGGCCAATGGCCATTACTTCACCCACAGATTTCATTTGGGTTGTTAGACGGTCATTTGCACCGGCAAACTTTTCAAAGTTAAAACGGGGGATTTTAGTCACAACGTAATCGATTGCAGGCTCGAACGACGCTGGTGTTTTACCGCCAGTAATGTCGTTGCTAAGCTCATCAAGCGTAAAACCAACCGCTAACTTAGCAGCAATTTTAGCTATCGGGAAACCGGTTGCTTTAGAGGCTAAAGCAGATGAACGTGATACACGTGGGTTCATCTCAATAATAACCATACGGCCAGTATTAGGACAAATACCAAATTGTACGTTTGAGCCACCGGTTTCAACACCAATTTCACGCAGTACCGCTAAAGAAGCGTTACGCATTAATTGATATTCTTTATCGGTTAGCGTTTGTGCCGGTGCAACGGTAATTGAGTCACCGGTGTGAACACCCATCGCATCGAAGTTTTCGATAGTACACACGATAATACAGTTATCGTTGCGATCACGAACCACTTCCATTTCATATTCTTTCCAACCAATTAATGATTCATCGATCAATAATTCGTTAGTTGGCGACAAGTCCAAGCCTTGAGAACAAATCTCTTCAAACTCTTCTTTGTTGTAGGCAATACCACCGCCGCTGCCACCCATGGTGAAAGACGGACGAATGATACAGGGAAAGCCCACCATATCTAATACGCCATACGCTTCATCCATGTTATGAGCAATACCCGCACGCGGGCAGTCTAAACCAATGGATTTCATCGCTTTGTCGAAACGACTACGGTCTTCAGCTTTATCAATCGCATCCGCTGTCGCACCAATCATTTCAACATTAAACTCTTTTAGTACGCCTTGTGCTTCAAGCTGAAGCGCGCAGTTCAGTGCAGTTTGTCCACCCATCGTCGGTAGAATTGCATCTGGACGTTCTTTGGCGATGATGTTGCGTACCACTTCCCAATGAATAGGCTCGATATAGGTTGCATCGGCCATTTCAGGGTCGGTCATAATCGTTGCTGGATTAGAGTTAACCAGAATAACGCGATAGCCTTCTTCACGAAGTGCTTTACAAGCTTGCGCACCTGAATAATCAAACTCACACGCCTGGCCAATAACAATTGGACCGGCACCTAGGATAAGAATACTTTTTATATCTGTACGTTTTGGCATTGCTTCTGTCTTCTCCCAGATAACTACTTGGCGTGCTGACGGTATTGTTCAATTAGCTCGATGAAATGATCGAACAGCGGTGCGGCATCGGTTGGCCCAGGACTCGCTTCAGGGTGTCCCTGGAAGCTAAATGCTGGCTTATCCGTTAGGTGAATACCTTGTAACGAACCATCAAATAACGACTTATGCGTCACCTTGATGTTTGCTGGCAATGTGGTTTCATCAGCAGCAAAACCGTGGTTTTGACTGGTGATCATCACGCGACCATTTTCAACATTGCTCACTGGATGGTTTGCACCATGGTGACCAAACTTCATTTTTAAGGTTTTCGCACCAGAGGCTAATGCAAGTAACTGGTGGCCTAAACAAATACCAAACACTGGAATATCAGTTGTTAATATTTGCTGGATAGCAGTAATAGCATAATCACATGGCTCAGGGTCGCCAGGACCATTTGATAGGAAGACCCCATCAGGGTTCATGGCAAGGACATCTGCAGCAGATGTTTGAGCAGGCACTACCGTCACATCACAACCACGGTCAACCAACATACGTAAAATATTACGTTTTACACCGTAATCGTACGCGACAATTTTATATTTGAGTTCCGCTGCTGGTGTTTCAGACGGTAAACCACCGACTAATTTCCAGCTACCGTTACGCCATGTATAAGCTTTATCGGTGGTCACTTCTTTGGCTAAATCCATGCCTTTTAGACCTGGGAACGCTTTCGCAGCTGCCAGAGCTTTCGCTTCATCTAGGTCGCCGACCATAATACAACCGGCTTGGGCGCCTTTTTCACGCAAAATTCGAGTTAGTTTGCGGGTATCAATATCAGCAATACCAACCACATTATTCGCTTTTAAATAATCGCTTAATGATTGTTGGTTGCGGAAATTACTCGCCATAAGCGGTAAGTCACGAATAATTAAGCCACATGCATGAACCGAATCCGATTCTGTGTCTTCATCATTAGTACCTGTGTTACCGATGTGAGGATAGGTTAATGTTACTATTTGGCGTGAATATGAAGGATCTGTAAGGATCTCTTGATAACCTGTCATTGAAGTATTAAATACCACTTCACCAACAGAGATACCGGTAGCACCAATTGCGGTGCCAGAGAATACTGATCCATCTTCGAGTACGAGTAAGGCAGACTGTGTCAACGCGACCTCCAGAAAAGAGCCAAGCCACTTAAAATTATGTGTTTTTATTTTGCACTAAAATACCAATTTTCGATAAATTACGAAATTTTGACAAATTCTAGCGATTGTATAAGAAATTCGTTTTTACGTCTATATTTTGTAGGATTGTTTTCAAAAAAAAACACCAACGAATGGTGTTTTTATTATCTAGTTCAATCCTAATACTTGTTGCATGTCATACAGACCTGCATTTTGATCGGAGAGCCAAAAAGCCGCCCTCATTGCCCCATTAGCAAAGGTCATTCTACTCGATGCTTTATGGGTTATTTCCAGCCGTTCGCCTATGTCAGCGAACATTGCGGTATGTTCACCGACAATGTCACCAGCACGAACCGTTGCAAAACCTATGGTATTAGGATCACGTTCACCAGTAATACCTTCACGCCCAAATACCGCACATTGGTCTAAATCACGACCTAATGTTTGGGCTATAATTTCACCCATTTTAAGTGCAGTACCTGACGGTGCATCCTTTTTATGCCGATGATGCGCTTCGATTATTTCGATATCGGTATAATCACCCATCACCTCTGTAGCCAGTGCGAGCAACTTCCACATCACGTTAACACCGACAGACATATTAGGCGCTAATACCACTGGCACTTGTTCTGAATAGGCACCAATTTGCTCTTTTTGAGCATGATTAAAACCTGTGGTACCAATGACAATAGCTTTGTGATTTTTTGCGCACCAATCGAGATGAATAATGGAAGATTCAGGTGACGTAAAATCAATTAATACGTCAAAGTCGTCAACCACTTTATCCAGTGAATCGGTAATGGCAACATTCATCGCGCCAACACCAGCAAGTACACCAGCATCAATACCGATTAAACTTGAACCTGTACGTTCAATAGCTGCGCCAAGTATTATGACTTGTTGCTGTTTAGCAGATTCAATCAGTGTACGGCCCATACGGCCACTGGCACCAACTACAGCAATTCTCACTTTTGCAGTCATTTCATTCTCCCAGTGTTAACTAAAGGTAAACACACAAACAGCATATACAAAAACGCCTAAGTTAACTTAGGCGTTTTTAACAACTAGATAATTTCTAACAATTCAACTTCGAAGACCAAAGCTGAATAAGGCGGGATTGAAGCACCCGCGCCACGCTCACCGTAAGCCAAGTGATGCGGGACATATAATTTTAGCTTAGTGCCAACTGGCATTAACTGTAATGCTTCAGTCCAACCAGCGATAACACCAGATACTGGGAATTCAGCAGGTTGGCCACGAGCAACAGAGCTGTCGAACACATCACCACTGATGAAAGTACCATGGTAATGAGTACGTACGGTTGAATCATACGTTGGTGTTTCACCGTCGCCTTGTACAAGCACTTCGTATTGAAGACCAGACTCAGTTATCGTAATACCGTCACGCTTAGCGTTTTCAGCTAGGAATGTATCACCTTCAGCGGCAGCAGCTTCTGCAGCAGCTTCTTGTGCTTCTTGTAAACGACGACTAATTTCAGTAAATGCAACTTGAAGCTCTTCCATTGATACTGCGCTTTCTTTACCGGCAAATGCATCAGCAAGACCAGCCTGAACAGCAGGGATATCAATACCTTCAAAAGAGTTTGCTGCTAGTTGCTCGCCCATTTGACGACCTACACCGTAGCTAGCATGCTGTTCCATAGTGCTGAACAAATCTGACATAATAATTTTCTCTCAATAAACATAAAAAATTCGCACAAGAGTTTATCACAATAAACCCCGTAAATGTTGGCAAAAAACGCTATTTAACTTGAGCAATTTTACACTCAGCCAAAGACTGTTTTCTTGCCTGTGTATAAAGCGGCATCACTTGATTCTGTGCCGCTTGCAAGTCTTCAATTCGGTGACTGTGTGACGGGTGAGTCGATAACAGTTCAGGGCCTTGGGCTCCGCCCGCTTTAGCCATGTTTTGCCACAAATTAACACTTTGAGCTGGATTAAAACCTGCTTTGGCCATTAGCTCAAGACCAACAATATCAGCTTCAGATTCCTGACTGCGGCCAAAAGGTAAAATAATGCCCACATTCGCCCCTAGCCCCAGTCCGGCCATGTACAAATCTTTATTGGCAATACCCGATGCTCCTAATGCGGCATCCGCAGCTTGCATGCCAAGACCCGTTATCTGCGCTCGAGATACTTGCTCGTTTCCATGTTGTGCTAAAACGTGCGCCACTTCATGTCCCATAACTGTAGCCAACTGATCTTGATTCGTCGCCACATTTAGTAAACCGGTATAAACACCAATATGGCCACCAGGTAGCGCAAACGCATTGACTTGATCTGATTCAAACAACACGACATCCCATTGCTGCGATTGGTCGGGTAACACCGCAGTGATACGTTTGGCAACACAGTTCACATATTGAGTTTGCGCTTGGTTTTGACTTATTTTTTCACTTTGCTTCATGGTCTCAAACGACTGAGCACCCATTTGCTGCATCTGGGTATCAGAAAACAACAAGGTTTGCCCTCGCCCTGTTGGCGATTGACTATTAACACAGCCAACTAATAAAGCAGAAACGAGTAGGGTTAGCGCGAGAGGTTTCATGTTGTCATCCCTTAAAATTCATTTAGCCAAAAAGCTAATCGATCATTCATTTATTTTATACCAATAAACTGGACCAATGCACCATTTGCGATATTAAACATCAGCCAGCATTCATGTGTTAATTAACGTGTTGATTTACGTTTAGCGAAATCACTAATACTGCGTTTATTGGCGGTACGACGATTGGCTTGCTTATCACGCGGCGCTCGCTTACTGTTTTCGCTAATCGGTTTGTCTGTTACCGCAAAACCAGCTAATTCATCTAATGGTAATGTCTGTCCGGTTAATTCTCGAATAGCCTCTAAACTGAGTAATTCAGAATGACCGACTAATGATAATGCCACGCCGCTTAATCCCGCCCGTGCAGTACGTCCAATACGATGAACATATACTGCTGCTTGGGCAGGCAAATCAACATTAATGACTACTGGCAATGCGTCGACATGAATACCGCGCGCTAATACATCGGTTGCGACTAATACAGTCAGTTGTGCCGTTTTGAATTGCTCTAAGGTCTTACTTCGCAGCGCTTGTTCTTTATCGCCATGAAGCGCCGCAGCGTTAACACCCGCTTTAATTAACTTTTTACACAATGCATCAGCATCATCTTTAGCATTCACAAACACCAATACTTGCGACCATTGATGTAAAGCAATTAAATGAATCAGCGCTTTGGCTTTGCTGCCTTTATTGACGTGATAGAGAGTTTGATCAATATCAGCCACGGTACTATTTAAAGCATGCGCTTCAATTCGCACGCAAGATGCAGACTGCACCTTTTGAGCTAATGCGACCAAAGATTCGGGTAACGTCGCCGAAAATAATAACCGTTGGCCACCTGGCATTAATGTAATCAGCGCATTAATATCAGCGATAAATCCCATGTCCAGTAATCGGTCTGCTTCATCAAGGACCAAACTCTGCAGATGTTCAAAATCAATAACACCTTGTTGTGCTAATGCGAGTAAACGGCCCGGTGTAGCAACGACGATGTTAACCGGTTGAGCTAAGCGATCAATTTGAAGCTCTATTGCTTCACCGCCACACAGTACCTCTACGCGCAAATTAAGCGATTGTGCCAGCGGCACTAAGTTTTGCGATACTTGTGATGCTAACTCTCTGGTCGGTACGATGATCACGGCAGACAAATGAGCCGTTGGAAGCAGACTAATGCGTTGCAATACAGGCAAACCATAAGCATAGGTTTTACCGCTGCCGGTTTGGGCTAATGCCAACACATCTTGCCCCGCCAATATAGTTGGAATAGCCAGTTGTTGAATACGACTCGGCTGATTCACTGTCGGCGGTAATGCGGCTAATAAACTTGAATCGAGTGATAACGCTGAAAATGACATGTTAACGCCTAATGTTAATAGGATAAATTGACGATATTCGCCAATAAAAAAGGCTGCTTACCCAAAGTAAACAGCCTTTAACGAGGTCGCTAGATCATCGCGATTAACTGTTTAAATCCTGAAAGAACTTTTTAACGCCATCAAAGAAGCCTTCAGCTTTAGGGCTGTGCTTTTTTGATTCGCCAGTTAACGTTGCTTCAAACTCACGCAATAACTCTTTTTGTTTTTCATTCAAGTTAACCGGTGTTTCCATTACCACTTTACACAGTAAGTCACCTACTGCATGGCTACGGACCGACTTAACCCCTTTGCCGCGTAGGCGGAACATGCGCCCTGTTTGGGTTTCTGTTGGGATTTTAAGGCTAACTTTACCGTCTAATGTCGGTACTTCAATCTCGCCGCCTAATGCTGCTTTACTGAATGAAATAGGTACTTCACAGTAAAGGTTATTGGCGTCACGGGTAAAGATAGCGTGTTCACGCACACTAACTTGAACGTATAAATCACCTGGTGGAGCACCAAACTCGCCCGCTTCACCTTCGCCAGTAAGACGAATACGATCGCCTGTATCGACACCGGCAGGAATTTTAACTGATAAGGTTTTGCTTTTCTCAACTCGACCTTCACCATGGCACTTGCCGCAAGGATCTTTAATGATTTTACCGCGACCATGACAAGTAGGACACGCTTGCTGAACAGCAAAGAAACCTTGGCGCATTTGCACTTGGCCTTGGCCATGACACGTACCACATGTGGTTGCAGATGTGCCTTTTTTAGCGCCACTCCCGTCACATAAATCACAGGCAGCTAAAGTAGGAATTCGCAGTTCTTTGGTTAAGCCGCGTACGGCTTCTTCTAAAGACAATTCAAGGTTGTATCGTAAGTCACTACCGCGCGCAGCTTGACGTTGACCACCACCACGGCGACCACCACCAAAAATATCACCGAATACATCACCAAAGATATCGCCAAAATCACCTTGGCCACCACCGTGCCCACCACGATTAGGGTCGACGCCAGCATGACCAAATTGATCGTAAGCCGCTTTTTTGTCGCTGTCGGTTAAAATTTCGTACGCTTCTTTAATTTCTTTAAAGCTAGCTTCTGCGGCTTTGTCACCCGGATTACGGTCTGGGTGAAACTTCATCGCTAAGCGTTTGTACGCTTTTTTAATTTCGCGTTCACTGGTGTCACGTCCAACACCGAGAACTTCGTAATAATCACGCTTTGACATAGTGTTCTGTTTCTCGAAGGTGTGAGTAAATTGTTAAACTTAAATTATACAAACGGGCGTTTGAGGATAACCCCAACGCCCGCTTTAACGGTAACTAGCTGAAATTGCTAATTACTTTTTGTCGTCTTTAACTTCTTCGAACTCAGCATCAACAACATCATCAGCAGGCTTTTCTTGGCCAGCATCGTGCGCTTGACCTTCTGCTTCACCTTGAGCTTTAGCTTGAGCAATTTCCATTAACTTAGCAGACGCTTCGATTAGCGCTTGAGTTGCTGTATCAATAGCTTCTTTATCTTTGCCTTTTATGGCAGTTTCTAAAGTTGCGATTGCTGCTTCAATCTTTTCTTTTTCGTCACTAGCTAGTGCATCGCCAGCTTCTTCAACTTGTTTTTTAGTTGAATGAGCTAAACCATCTGCTTGATTACGCGCTTTAACTAACTCTTCAAATTTAGCATCTTCATCAGCATGAGCTTCAGCATCACGTACCATTTGTTCAACTTCTTCATCAGATAAACCTGAAGAGGCTTTGATAGTAATGTTTTGTTTCTTACCTGTTTTCTTGTCTGTTGCAGACACATGTAAGATACCATCAGCATCAATGTCGAACATCACTTCAACCTGTGGTTGGCCACGTGGTGCTGGCTCAATACCTTCAAGGTTAAATTGACCTAATGACTTGTTAGCACTCGCTTGCTTACGTTCACCTTGAAGTACGTGAATAGTCACGGCACTTTGGTTGTCGTCAGCTGTTGAGAATACTTGCTGAGCTTTAGTCGGGATAGTGGTGTTCTTCTCGATAAGCTTTGTCATCACACTGCCCATGGTTTCAATACCAAGAGATAGTGGGGTAACGTCAAGTAGAAGTACGTCTTTCACTTCACCAGAAAGTACGCCAGCCTGAATCGCCGCGCCAACAGCAACCGCTTCATCAGGGTTAACATCTTTACGAGGCTCTTTGCCAAAGAAGTTAGTGACTGCTTCTTGTACTTTAGGCATACGAGTCTGGCCACCCACAAGAATCACTTCATTGATATCTGATATTGATAAATCAGCATCAGCTAGTGCAACTTTAAGCGGCTCTAGAGTACGTTGAATTAAATCTTCAACTAATGACTCTAACTTAGCACGAGTAATTTTAACCACTAAATGCTTAGGACCTGATGCATCAGCAGTGATGTAAGGCAAGTTAACTTCAGTGTGGTTAGTACTTGAAAGCTCGATTTTTGCTTTTTCAGCGGCTTCTTTCAAACGTTGCATTGCTAAAGGATCTCTACGAAGATCTAAGCCTTGGTCTTTTTTGAATTCATCAGCTAAATAGTTAATCATACGGTTATCAAAGTCTTCACCACCTAAGTGAGTATCACCATTGGTTGCTAGTACTTCAAATGTTTGGTCGCCATCGTTGCTGTCAATTTCGATGATAGAGATATCGAATGTACCACCACCTAAATCGTATACAGCAACAATGTTGTCGCCTTGTTTCTTGTCGATACCGTATGCAAGTGCAGCAGCAGTAGGTTCGTTGATAATACGCTTAACATCAAGACCTGCGATACGACCAGCATCTTTAGTGGCTTGACGTTGTGAATCGTTAAAGTAAGCAGGAACGGTAATAACCGCTTCAGTCACTTCTTCACCTAAAAAGTCTTCAGCAGTCTTTTTCATCTTTTTCAAGATTTCAGCTGAAACTTGTGGTGGTGCCATTTTGTTACCACGTGACTCAACCCATGCATCACCATTATCAGCTGCGATAATTTTGAATGGCATGATGTTCACATCACGTTGAACTTCGTCATCTTTAAAACGACGACCGATTAAACGCTTGATGGCAAAGAATGTGTTTGTTGGGTTGGTTACAGCCTGACGCTTTGCTGGCTGGCCTACAATAATTTCATCATCGGTATAAGCGATAATTGATGGGGTTGTGCGATCACCCTCTGCGTTTTCAATTACGCGTGCTTTGCCGCCATCAAGGACTGCTACACACGAGTTTGTTGTGCCTAAATCGATACCAATAATTTTGCCCATGGGGTCCTCCGAAATTGACGTTAGTCGTCACAAATATGTTATTTGATGTTGATATGGGGATGAACAACAAGTATTTCAAGCATTTTGTTGCTTAACTTGAGATTCAAAATTAACCACTCATATCAGCCTTGATACCTATATTGGGACAACAAAGTGAATTACAAGGGGATAAGTAAATATTTATCCTGTTTTATGGGTTTTTTTATGCGGGCCATACCAATAAGGTAAGATGGATGAACAATAAATCACAACCACTGCCAAAATAAGCGAAATAGTGAAAAAAACAGTAAAACCAGCCGGAATAGTGCAGTAACAAAGCGTAGACACGTTAATACTTTACCGAAAGTCACCCACTCTAATGATGAGTTAGATTGTAATAGCGATATAATCGTTACTCATACCAGTATTGAGTTTATTAAGCACATCGTTCATTTTCAATCGACATTGGTTTATATCATATTAACCTGCTTGGCATTTCAGCGGTGTTAGTCGTATTTTGCTGTCACACTGCAAACAAAAGCATTAAATAACGCTAATCATTTGATAAAAAATACAACTAGCGTTATAAAAGTATATATAGATGTTTAAAAAAGTACTAAAAATTCAAATGATTGTAGAGGAAGTAAGGCAATGGGACTGCCAAGATGGAATTTCAGTGATAATACCGAACGTAAGATACGCATTGTTACCTTAGCAATTGTTATGGTAATTCTAGTTTATGAAAAGTTTTATGGCGTAAGTACCACACAATATCCAGCTATGTATTTGTGTGTATTTTCACTTATCGCCACTTTTATGACCAATGCAGTACAACGTCGATATTTCACTTATGTGATGGAATACGCGCAAGCATTTAGAATTGTGGCGATATTAATGACTTGTGCCTTTTTTGCAATTTGGTTATTAACCACCTATGAACGTTTGGTTGAGCCAGTAACGCCCAGTCATCTTATTTATAATTTATAGCGCTCTGTTATAGCGTCTCTCAGCACAAACAATAAAGGGCGCTTATTTGCGCCCTTTATTGTTATAAGTACAACAAAATGCATTATTGCCTACAGGTGTAATCACCCCAAGCTAGCCACTTGTATGTGGTCAGTGCATCTAACGCCATTGGACCACGGGCATGTAATTTCTGGGTGCTCACGGCCACTTCAGCGCCAAGACCAAATTGTGAACCATCGGTGAAACGAGTACTGGCATTCACATACACTGCGGCGGAATCTACTTGATTCATGAAGTCATTCGCTGTGTGAATATTATCCGTTAAAATGGCTTCAGAATGTCCTGTAGAATAATGACGGATATGCTCCACGGCTTCGTCAATATCGTTAACCACTTTGATCCCTAACGTGAGCGATAACCACTCTGTTGAAAACGATTCATCATGTGCAGGTGTAACATCAAAACCTAACCCATCAAGATAAGGTAAAGTCATTGCACAAGCATGGAAATGAACCCCAAGTGAGTGTAAATGTGAGGCAATATTAGGAATAAATTCGGCAGCAACCTGTTGATGTATTAATAATGTATCTAAGGCATTACACACAGTCGGGCGTTGAACTTTAGCGTTGGCAATCACATCGATTGCACGCACTAAATCGGCTTGTTTATCGACAAATAAATGACAGATGCCAATGCCGCCTAAAATGACAGGAATACTCGATTGCTCAGCACACAATCGCTGCAGGTTTTGTCCACCACGAGGGATAATCATATCAACATATTTGTCGAGTCTTAGTAAGCCACTGACAAGACTCCGCTCTGGTGAATCAATGAGCTGCACGGCATCTTTAGGTAAATCTAAACTCACCAATGCATCACGGATAACTTCACTTAGCACTTTATTTGAGGTTAGGGTTTCTTTACCGCCACGCAAAATTACTGCATTACCGGTCTTTAACGCCAACACGGCAATATCAACGGTGACATTTGGCCGAGCCTCATAAATAACCCCCACCACACCTAATGGGACACTGCGACGAGTTAAGCGTAAGCCGTTATCCAATACCCGACTGTCAGCTTCTTTGCCGACAGGGTCGGCTAGTGCGATGACATTATCAATGTCAGCTATAATTCCGCCTAGCCGCCCTTCGTCCAGCATCAACCTATCTATCATGGCTTCGGTTAAACCACTTTGCTTCGCTGCAATGATATCTTGTGCATTCGCTTGTAAAATATCATTTTTCCGCTGCGCTAAGTGGTCTGCAATCGTAGCTAACAATACGTTTTTTTGTTTCGCTGTTAAACTCGCTAAAATAAAACTTGCAGCCTTAGCACGTTGCCCTAATTGAGTTAAATATTCTGTTTCTGTGGCTGACATATGTTTATCCTTAATTATCAAGTACGACCATATCATTGCGATGAACCACGGCATCGCCGTAGTTATAGCCCAGTAGACTTTCTATATCATCAGAATGTTTACCGCTAATTTTGGTTAAATCATTGGCGCAATATCGGCTAATGCCTTTAGCCAAAATCTTACCGGTTTGATTCACAATCAGTAAGGTCGCCCCGCGCTCAAAATTGCCTTCAACATCGACAATGCCTTTAGATAATAAACTACGACCATTAGCAACAACGGCAACCGATGCTCCAGCATCTACAACTAATTTACCTTGTGAAGCAGGACCAGCCAATATCCATTGTTTGCGACTTTCTAATGGATTTTCGATTGCACTAAAATGAGTACCGACAGACTCCCTCGCCGCCACTTTGGCAATAACATCAGGATGATGACCGGAAGCGATGACAACTTCTATGCCCGCTCGTCGAGCCACATCCGCCGCTTCAAGTTTAGTCGCCATTCCGCCCGTTCCAAGTCCTGACACTGAACCGCCAGCCAATAAACGTAAACTGTCGTCAATATTGACAACTTGTTTAATTAACTGTGCGTCGGGATGGGTGCGTGGGTCGGCATCAAATAAGCCTTTTTGGTCGGTCAGTAAGATAAGTAAATCAGCATCGCAAAGTAAGGCTGCACGGGCTGATAAATTATCATTATCACCCACTTTAATCTCATTGGTTGCAACTGCATCATTTTCATTAATTATCGGGATAATATTATGAGCTAATAATGCATTTAAGGTGTCGCGCGCATTAAGGTAACGTTCACGATCTTGTAAATCAGCACGAGTTAACAATAACTGGCCAACATGCAACCCGTAAATACCGAACAATTGTGACCAAGCCAAAATTAACTGACTTTGACCCACAGCTGCAAGTAACTGTTTATTGGCCATAGTGTCTGGCAACACCGGATATTGTAAATGCTCTCGCCCAGCAGCTATAGCGCCTGATGTACACAATACGACTTCAACGCCTGAACGCATAAGCGAGGCCATTTGCCTGGCTAATTCAACCATATGTGCTTTATCAAGCTTTTTACTGCCCGATGTCAGCACGCTGGTGCCTAACTTAACTACTACGCGGCGATAACCCATTTGTATTACTCAGCTTACAAAAAATATTCAGTTCATTTTTATACCCAATTCACTCGATAATTCATAGTGAAAGCCGCTAATACTGGAATATTTGTCTAGATTAACCATTTTCAGGTTAATAAATAGTTATCAAACAGTCCTTAATTCTGCTAACTCAGTTGCATTGAGCTGCAATAGGGTAGTTATTGGCGCCTTATTAGAAAAACAAAAAAAGGGCTAATAGCCCTTTTTTATATTGGCTTTAGCCAATTTATTAACTCACTGTACTCATGGACAGCTAATTAACCGTAAATAAACTTGGCAATAAACAATGCGGCCACCACTAAAATACCTGGATTTAAATCTTTAAAACGCCCTGTCATCAATTTGATCGCAGCATAAGAAATAAACCCAAGCCCAATAGCATTGGCAATAGAAAAGGTTAACGGCATTAATAAGCAAGTCACGACAACAGGAGCGGCTTCAGTTAAGTCTTCCCAATCAACATTGACTAGGCCAGACATCATTAAAATAGCAACATAAAACAAGGTTCCAGTTGTGGCATACGCTGGCACCATACCCGCTAATGGCGACACAAATAACGCCGCTAAAAACAGTAATCCAACTACAACGGCAGTTAAACCTGTGCGACCACCTGCACTCACCCCTGCGATACTTTCAATATAGCTAGTGGTAGTTGATGTACCCAATGCAGCACCAGTGATCGTGGCGACGCTGTCTGCGGTTAAGGCACGTTTTACTCGAGGTAAACGGCCTTTTTCATCAAGCAGTCCGCCACGTTGAGCAACAGCGACTAAGGTACCTGATGTATCAAATAAATCGACAAACAAGAAGGCAAAAACCACCGATAACATGCTTACTTCTAATACACTAGACAAGTCCATCTTCATAAATGTTGGTGCAATAGACGGTGGCATTGAAATTAAGCCTTGGTATTGCACATCGCCAAATATCATTCCCAGAACAGTCACAATTAGGATACTGAAAATAACAGCACCCTTTAAGCCACGTTGAACCATAGCAATAATTAAGAAGAAACCTAACGCAGCCATCAATGCAGGAAATGAGGTGATATCGCCCATAGTCACTAATGTTGCAGGGCTAGCCACTACAATACCGGCATTTTTTAAGCCAATTAAGGCTAAAAATAATCCAATACCAGCTGCGATACCAAAACGTAACGACATTGGAATACTGTTGACTATCCACTCTCGGATCCTAACTAAGGATAAAATTAAGAAACACACTCCTGACATAAAGACCGCGCCAAGTGCTGTTTCCCAGCTATAACCCATTTCACCAACAACGGTGTAAGTAAAAAAAGCATTCAGTCCCATACCCGGAGCCAATGCAATCGGGTAATTAGCTAATAACCCCATAACTAAGCAACCGATGGCAGCAGCTAAACATGTGGCAACAAATACTGCACCATGATCCATCCCTGCATCAGCAAGCATCATAGGGTTAACAAAAATGATGTAGGCCATCGTTAAAAAAGTAGTCAGACCGGCCACAGCCTCTTGCTTAAGACTGGTGTTGTTCTGTTTAAGTTTAAATAGTTTTTCTAACATGGAACGGGGTTCCTTGGGCAAAGGTTAACATTGGATTAATGGTTAAATTGCTACAGATGAGGATGCGGTAAGCCTTGTGCTACTGACCATACTCGCTGAGTCGACATCATTACAGAGGGCTTACTTTATTGCGGGGAATTATAAATACTTACGACCTTTATAGCTATCAATAGCCTTTTTGTTGAAAGATTTCAGTTTTTTATATAGCGCACTAATCAATTAGCGACTAACCAATTAGCTACTAACCAATTAGCTTGAATCTAACTAAAAGCTAGCTGAATTTAAGACAAAAAAAAGCCTACTCAATAGAGTAGGCAGACATGTTACAAGCATCCCATATGGGGAAAGGAAAGCTAGCACCACTTAACGTGATGTGGCGATAAATTAATTAATTTACCACCCTGTCTAAAACCGTCAAACGAGACGAACAAAAGGTTGATGGATATTAACACTACGTAAAGAGGGTCAATTCTTAACGTTTCATGGCGAATATACCGCCACGTAAAACTGTTACGTCGGCAAACCAAGTGTTCTGCCAATAAAATTTGCTGTTACCTGTATAAGACATAGTCATGCTCCTGATTAAAGTAAAGTTGTATAAACCTAGTAAAGCTTGGCTCGGTTCCCTGGAACGTACATTTCTCAAATCCATTGAGACAACTTGTCACTCAGATCCTTGGAGGTTATATCCATCCTGGATTAACTAGAGTCGACAAACACATTGCTTGTCGACGAAGTGAATTATACAAAACTGTAATTTAATTACAAGTATTATTTGCTTTAATTCACAAAAACATCATTAAAAGTGATTTAATTACAATCACTTCGTATTAAAACTATGTATAACTATTGTTATCAACATGTAAACTGCAAATAAAATCAATATAAAACAGATAATTAGATATTATATGACTACAACTTTGAAAACTGTAATAAAGCAACCAAAGGGCTTGCAGTTGGCTTTCCATACAGAGGATCGCCCTCCACCGCACTACCTGCAATATCAATATGGGTAAATGCCAGCTCTGTTTGAGCTAATCCAGAGGCTTTTATCAAGAAAGCGGCAGGATATTGATGCCCACGAGCCGTAATTGAAGACGGACCATTATTCGATGACACCACATCTGCAGCGCCATTTTTATCGGCAACTTTATCAAAGTCTTCTGGACGTAATCGTGAAACCTCAAATGGTTCACCGCATAACTGACCCACTTCAGCGAGTGTTGCTGCAACCCCTTGCTTTTTAGCCGCGCTATTTTCAACTAATGCAGGGTAACCACCGTAGGCTCGCACAACATGACCAGTTAACGTCGCCACCGAAAATAATTGTGGATTCACTGCGGTTTGAGCCTGTATTCGCAAATGCGATAATAAGTCAGCCAATACTAAGCGACCTTCTGCATCAGTATTACCAATACGGACTCGCACACCTGCGTGGCTAGTAATGATCTCATCGGTGACAAATGCATCACTGCCAATACTGTTTCTTACTAATCCGAGTTCAGCAATGACTTTAATACCTTTAGGTTTCAGTATTGATAGTGCTTTCATTAAACCGGCAACTGCTGCCGCGCCACCTTTATCACGGCTCATACCAGCCATAGAACCTGCAACTTTAATATCAGCGCCGCCTGTGTCGTAAACAACACCTTTGCCAGCAAAGAATAAGGTTTTTGTAATAGGGCCTTCACCAACATATTCAAGCTTTACCACTCGAGGATGATGACGTGCAACATCAAAAGAGCTTCTGCCCACCGCACTGAGTAATGGGTATTGCGCTTTTAACTGCTCGACTTGATCAACCACAGATACAGCCAAACCGCTATCAGCAAAAGCATCAACACAATATTGTGCAAACCCAATAGCCGACATACGCTCAGGTTCTGTACCACAAAGATCGCGCGCCAATACTCGTCCAGATTCTGCCGCATTAATTAACCTACTGTGCGCGGCGGTATTCAATAATCCAATAGCCTCTAAACTCGGTTGCAAAGACTTTGCTTCTCGCGCCTCTAACGGTTGCCAAAGCTCTTGTCCACACGCCAGTGCGGCAACTTGTTCTGCATTGGCAAAGCGATTGTCAGTTACCCTTGGAACAACAAGTAAAGGTTTAGTGGCACCTGCGGCTTTAGCAATGGCAATACCTTCTCGAGCGGCTTTGGCAAAAATCCTGACATCGCTATACTCATTGTCGCTATCTGTCACTGGGGAGATAATCAAACGACCACCGGCTAACCCTGGCGCAAAAAGGAGCGTGGCACTTTTACCGACACGGAAATCTATTTGACTAGCGTGTGCAGCAAGCAAACTCACTTCATCTTGTTTGATCTCAGCTAAACTCGTCGCTATCACAACAACAGCGTCCCAACCTTCGCCTTCAAAAATAGCCTCATCACTTGTGACATCAATAATTGGCACTTGGAACGCGGTAACCGCTTTATTCACTTGGGTCATACAAGATCCTTACTCTTTAGGAATATAGATAAATTAGTGGGTTCATAATTATTTACAGATTTGTGGACTAAACCTTGGCAAATCGCTATCGCAATATCAAGTAACTGCGCAGAATATGTTAAAATAGTGGCAGTAATATTTTGTGTCGTATATCGACTTGATTTCATCTTAGAGGGCGTTTCGTGACTGCATTAACTCAATTATATCCTCAGCCTCTATGGCAATGGTTTGAACAAATTTGTGCTATTCCACATCCATCAAAACATGAACATGCGTTATCACAACATATTCAACAATGGGCAAAAGCTCAAGGCCTTGCGGTTGTTGAAGACAAAGTGGGTAATTTAATCATCCGTAAGCCTGCTACTGCAGGAATGGAAAACTGCAAAATAGTAGTGTTACAAGCGCACATTGATATGGTGCCGCAAAAAAATGCCGACAAAGTACATAACTTTGAAACCGATCCGATAGAAGCCTATGTAGACGGTGATTGGGTTAAAGCCAAAGGCACAACCTTAGGTTCAGATAACGGTATTGGTATGTCTTCGGCGCTGGCCGTTTTAGGCAGTAAAGACATTAAGCACGGGCCACTCGAAGTGCTGCTCACCATTGATGAAGAAGCCGGCATGACTGGCGCCTTTGGTTTAGAAGCCGGTTACCTTGATGCTGAAATTTTAATTAATACTGATTCAGAGCAAGAAGGTGAAATCTACATGGGTTGCGCCGGCGGTGTTGATGCACAGATAAGTATACCAATGTCTTGGCAAGCACCAGAACAAAGCAACGCCAGCTTTTCACTGACTATGTCGGGTTTAAAAGGCGGCCATTCTGGTGTCAATATTCATCTTGGTCGTGGTAACGCTAACAAGTTATTAGCGCGATTTTTGTTTAAATACAGTGACGAATTAGCCCTAGAGCTGGTCAGCTTTAGTGGTGGTTCGCTGCGTAATGCTATTCCACGTGAAGCTAACGTTCAATTGATGTTGCCAGCTGAAAATGTTGAAGCATTAAAACAAGCTATTGAGTCATTCCAAGCGTTAGTGCGTGAAGAGTTAGCCGTAGCTGACCCATCGATGTTACTCACATTAGCCGCTATTGATGCACCAACAAAAGTCATGGGCGAAGAAGCGCAAAATACCTTAATCGACTTATTACATGCTTGCCCTAACGGCGTAATGCGCATGAGTGATGAAGTGGAGGGTGTGACTGAAACATCACTAAATATAGGCGTGATCAGTACTGAAGATGAAAGCGTAGAAATATTATGCCTTATTCGTTCATTAATCGATTCGGGGCGTGAAGAAGTCACCGGTATGCTAACCGCACTATCAAATCTATCGGGTGCTAGCATTGATTTAAGCGGTGCTTATCCAGGTTGGAAACCAGACACTAGCTCATCTGTTATGGCAATTGTGCGTGACACCTATAACGATATTTATAAAAAAGATCCTACTGTGATGGTTATTCATGCGGGTCTTGAATGTGGTTTATTTAAAGAACCTTATCCACATATGGACATGGTATCGATTGGTCCGACGATTCGCTATCCGCACAGCCCAGATGAAATGGTTAACATCACCACGGTTGGTCAATATTGGGAATTACTGCTTGCTGTATTAGAGCGTATTCCTGCTAAAGAGGCGTAATCAATCAAGTGATTATGGCCAAGGTTATAATTGGCGGATAAGCTATAAATCAAAGGCGACAGCAATGTCGCCTTTTTGCTCTCTATGGTTTCCGTTATAAAATGGGCGCCTAAAATTGTAAATCGAGTTGAGTAATTTGATCGGCACTATTCTCGGAAGAAACCAACGTCACATCCGCTAGGCCAACGCTCACACCGAGTAACCGAATCCCTCGCCCTTGGCTTCGTTGTAATGCTTGCAGTAATAATTCATGAAACAGGTTAATTGAAATCTCATCACTGCGATGCTCGATGGTGGTCTGCTTAAAATCATTAAATTTCAGTTTTACAACCTGCTTATGGATCTGTCTATCTTTCGCACTCCGATGAACCCGAGCACTCAGCTCTTGAATAAGCTGTGGTAATACTTGATGACATTGCTCTAACGTAAAAATGTCTTTGGCTAACGTGGTTTCAACCCCTACGGACTTACGCACTCGGTGCGGGCTAATTTGCCTTGAATCGATACCTTGTGCACGCTCAGCCAACACATGGCCAAACTTACCAAAGGCCTCAATTAATTGCACTTTAGGGTATTGTTGCACGTCATAACAAGTGGTTAAGCCAATATCGGCTAACTTTTTTGAAGTGACTTTACCGACGCCAGGAATTTTACTCAGAGGTAGGTCTTTTACAAAATCAGCAATTTGATTTGGGGTGATAACATATTGTCCATTAGGCTTATTTAAATCGGATGCAATTTTGGCTAAAAACTTAATGGGTGCAATACCTGCTGAAGCCGTTAATCCAGTGACCTCATAAATGTCATCACGTATCGCTTTGGCAATTAATGTCGCACTGCCTTGATGAGCATCGCAATCTGTGACATCAAGATAAGCTTCGTCTAAAGACAATGGTTCGACAAGATCAGTGTATCGATGAAAAATCTCACGTATTTGGAGTGACACAGATTTATACACCTCCATGCGTCCAGGCACTAAAATTAACTGCGGACATAACTGCAACGCATGATAACTGGACATAGCACTTCGCACCCCAAATTTGCGGGCTTCATAACTGCAAGTACTTATCACACCACGGCGATCACTTCTGCCGCCAACAGCAATGGGCTTTCCTCTTAACTCAGGAAAATCACGCATTTCTACCGCAGCAAAATAACAATCCATATCGATGTGAATGATTTTACGCATTCTATAACCATCATCATTATCTCAATTAAAACCATGATACTGTACATATAAACAGTATTCAATCATTCTCTTAAGGATACAAAAAAGCCCAAACGCAGTTGGGCTTTATTAACATGTAACATAGCAATTAAGACATTACATTTTGGTCTGTAAATAGTTTTGTAAACCAATACGTTCGATTAGACCGAGTTGCTTTTCTAACCAGTACATGTGGTCAGATTCAGTGTCATCTAATAACACTTCTAAAATTTCACGGCTTTGGTAATCAGCTTTTTCTTCACATAGCGCGATAACTTTACGCAAATGATCAGCTACATGATATTCGTATGCAAGATCATTTCTCAGCATTTCTTGCACATCTTTACCAATATTCAGCGCTTCACGGCTGCCAACATCTGGAGTGCCTTCTAAAAACAAAATGCGTTGAACTAATTTAGCTGCATGCAACTTCTCGTCGTCTGACTCATGCAGAATACGGGTATACAGTTCATTGAACCCCCAGTCTTCATACATGTGAGCATGGACAAAATATTGATCCATGGCAGACAATTCGCCGGTTAATAAACTATTTAAAGCGTCGATGACTTCTGGATGGCCTTTCATGATAATTTCCTATTAGTCGTTAATTTGTGATTGAAGATAATTTTGAATACCGGTTTGATTGATTAGCTCTTGCTGCGACTCAATCCAATCTAGATGTTCTTCTTCGTCTTCGAGTAAATCTTCAAATAAATCGCGGCTAACATAATCTTGCTGAGTTTCGCATACCTTAATGGCTTCACGCAAAATGGCAATTTGTTCCGTAATTGCAGTTAGATCACAGCTAAGCATTTCTTCAGCATGTTCACCAATGCGCAATTTATCTAACTGTTGTAGGTTAGGTAAACCTTCAAGAAACAATACACGTTCAATCAGCTTGTCAGCATGCTTCATGTCTTCAATCGATTTTTTATACTCTTTCTCATTAAGCTTTTCCAATCCCCAATGCTTAAACATGCGAGCATGTAAAAAGTATTGGTTAATGGCGGTCAGCTCACAGGTAAGTACACGATTGAGTTGGCTGATGACTTTAGGATGACCTTTCATAGTAATGTCCCTCGATAAATAATGTGATCTCGATCAATTACAAACAGGATAAAACACTATAGGGGTAATTGCAAATTTTCCTTTATTTTCACACACTTACAATTGATAACCATTATCATTATAACTAAGCTTTGTAACTCGTTAGCAATACATAAACATAAAAAAAGCCTTCAAAATGAAGGCTCTTTACAAAGCATGAGTTTATTAACTTAAGCTTTAGGCAATTAACGGTGTTAAATAATTCGATTTTGATTTAGCAACTCATTGCGAGCTTGCTCTTTTTCCATACGGCGTTTACGTTTGTCACATGGATCATCACAGTCACACGCTTTTTCAATTCCTAAAACACCTAAACCACCACAACTACCTTCTACCGCTTTCTTCTTTACGATATAGCCGATAGACATTAACAAAAAGAACAATAATAACACTACAAATGCTGCTATAAATGTACTCATTACAAACTCCAATTACTCATTCAGATAAGGGTATAATACTTTTTTAATCAATCAGTTTAAAATAAAGAACCTACTTAACATACGATTTAAACGCATCGCTGTAATAGACCTGATAACCCTGTTCTTGCTTCTCAATCAACATTATTGCTAAATTTTTCTCTTTAGCAAGTGCCAATGAAGCCTCAGTACCTAACACCATCATAGCGGTGGCATATCCATCTGCGGTCATACAACTTGAGTGTAACACGGTTGCAGAGGCAAGTTGATGCTTAATAGGATAACCGTTACGAGGATCGATTAAATGTGAAAAACGTTCGCCATTCTCTTGATAAAAGTTACGGTAATCACCCGATGTTGCTAATGACATGGTGCCAGGTTCAATCACTTGCTGAACGGCTTGCCCTTCACTCGTAGGTTGCTCAACAGCCACTCGCCATGGGGTTTTATCGGCTTTAGTACCTTTAACATTAAGCTCACCACCTATTTCGACTAAATAACCAGACACATGATATTTGTCTAATAGCGCGGCAATTTTATCGACACCAAAACCTTTTGCTATTGAAGATAAATCAACATACAGGTCTGCATTATGCTTAGTTAATGTTAAGCCTTTTATCGACAGTTCCTTGATGCCCATTTTAGCTTTAGCATTATCGATTTGAGCTTGCGTCGGGATGGTTGTAGGTCGTTTATCGGGACCAAAGCCCCACAAATTAACCACTGGCCCTAAGGTGATATCTAACGCCCCATCAGTCTCTTGATAAAGACGCATACCTTCTTCGATAACCTTAATGGTATCAGCGGATACTTTAACGCTTTGTTGAACTTGTAATTGATTGAACTTAGACAGTTCTGAGTCCGAACGATAAGTCGACATTTGATCATTTACCACTTCCAATGCCATATCAATTTCAGCTTGCAGTAACTGCGGTTCTGGCAAGCGGTCATTGTTGACTACTTTAATGTGATAAGTGGTCCCCATCGTACTACCAGATAATGAAATAATGGGCTCTGGTGAACTGCAAGCACTCACCAATAGCAATAACGCCGGCAATAGCAATAACTTGATTGAATTTACAGTCATGTCAAATTTACACTTGTAATAAATAAACAAAAAAATTGCAGCGTGCAAGACCAGTGTTTAACCACCCTGTCTGCACTGCTGCAATCTCATGACTTACATGTCGATGTTATGGATTAACTCATTAACCACCGAAATCATCTAGTAAGATGTTTTCGTCTTCGACACCTAAATCTTTTAGCATACCAATAACTGCTGCGTTCATCATTGGAGGTCCACACATGTAGAACTCACAATCTTCTGGCGCATCATGGTCACGTAAGTAGTTTTCATACAATACGTTATGAATGAAACCGGTATAACCAGTCCAGTTATCTTCAGCTTGCGGATCTGATAACGCCACGTGCCATTTGAAGTTTTCATTTTCAGCCGCTAAGCCGTCAAAATCTTCAACATAGAACATTTCACGTTGCGAACGCGCACCGTACCAGAAGCTCATTTTACGCTTAGATTTAAGACGCTTTAATTGGTCAAAAATGTGTGAGCGCATTGGGGCCATACCAGCACCACCACCAATGAATACCATTTCTGCTTCGGTGTCTTTAGCAAAAAACTCACCAAATGGACCAGAAATTGTCACTTTATCACCGGCTTTTAAGCTCCAAATGTACGAAGACATTTTACCGCAAGGCAAGGTTAAATTACGTGGCGGTGGCGTAGCAATACGCACATTCAACATAATAATACCGAACTCTTCTGGGTAGTTAGCCATTGAGTAGGCACGAATGGTTTCTTCGTCTACTTTTGACTCTAACTTGAAGAAACCAAAGTGTTCCCAGTCGCCACGATATTTATCAGGCACTTCAAACTCAGCATATTTAACATGATGAGCAGGAGCTTCAATCTGAATATAACCACCGGCACGGAAAGGCACAGATTCGCCGTCAGGAATTTGCAGCTTAAGTTCTTTAATGAACGTCGCTTTGTTATCGTTAGATAGAACCGCACATTCCCATTTCTTGATGCCGAAAATTTCTTCATCAAGTTCGATTTCCATGTCAGTTTTTACATTTACCTGACAAGATAAACGACAACCCTGACGTGCTTCGCCTTTACTAATGTGATCAAGCTCAGTAGGTAGAATATCACCACCACCAGACTTAATGTGTACACGACACTGGCCACATGAGCCACCACCGCCACACGCACTCGATACAAAGATACCGTTGTCAGCTAAAACACTAAGTAGTTTGCCACCAGCACCTGTTTTAATTGCTTTATCTGCGTCGCCGTTAATACCAATCATGATATCACCGCTTGCCACTAGTTTTGATTTAGCAAATAAAATCACTAACACCAAAACCAAGACAATCACAGTAAACATACTCACACCTAGATAGACATCTAGCGGAGTAGATTCAAGAATACCCATTCACTTATCCTTAAAGGTTCAAATTAATGCGTCTTCTCAAGGTCTCTTAAAGAGAAACACCTGAGAATGACATGAAACCTAGAGCCATAAGACCTGCAGAAACAAAGGTAATACCTAAGCCACGTAAGCCATTTGGCACGTCAGAATACTTCATCTTTTCGCGGATACCGGCTAACAATACAATTGCTAACGCCCAACCAATACCAGAGCCAATACCAAATACTACGCTCTCGCCAAGGTTATAATCACGCTCAACCATGAAAGATACTGCACCAAAAATCGCACAGTTCACAGTAATCAAAGGTAAGAAAATACCCAACGCGTTGTACAAAGGTGGAAAGTACTTGTCTAAAGCCATTTCCAAAATTTGTACAAGTGCTGCAATCACACCGATAAAGGTGATGAACTTCAAGAAGCTCAAATCAGCATCAGGAAAACCAGCCCAAGCTAATGCGCCTGGAGCTAATAAACCTTGATAAATAATTTGGTTAGCAGGAACCGAAATAGCCAGTACCACGATAACTGCAACACCTAGGCCCATTGCAGTAGTGATTTTCTTTGATACAGCTAAGAAAGTACACATACCCAAGAAGAACGCTAGCGCCATGTTTTCAATGAAAACGGAGCGAATTAATAAACTAATATAATGTTCCATTGCGTTTACCCTTTTGCTTCAACTTGCTCTGGCTTATACGTACGGATCAACCAGATCAGACCACCGATCAAGAAGAATGCACTCGGTGGCAGTAGTAATAAACCGTTAGGCTGATACCAACCGCCGTCAGAGATTTTGCTGAGGATTTCTACGCCAAATAATGAACCATTACCAAATAGTTCACGCACAACGCCAACAGACAATAGAATTGCACCGTAACCTAAACCGTTACCGATACCATCCATAAAGCTCATCATTGGAGGGGTTTTCATTGCGTAAGCTTCAGCACGACCCATTACAATACAGTTAGTAATAATCAACCCTACGAATACCGATAACTGTTTAGAAATGGCATAAGCATAAGCTTGTAATACTTGGTCAACTACAATCACTAATGAAGCGATAATGGTCATCTGTACAATAATACGCACACTGCTTGGAATGTGGTTACGAATAAGTGAGATAAACAGGTTAGAAAACGCTGTTACCGCAGTTAATGCAATCGTCATTACTAATGCTGTTTCTAATTTACTAGTGACAGCAAGAGCACTACACACACCCAAAATTTGCAATGCAATTGGGTTATTATTGATAATCGGTCCGGTCAGAACCTGTTTAAGTTCTTTAACGTCAGCCATTAGCTTAACCCTCCGTTGCGTGCTTTAGCGATAAAGTTTGCGAAGCCTTCTTTACCTAACCAAAACGTCAATGAGTGTTGTACACCGTTACTGGTAAGTGTTGCACCTGAAAGAGCATCGACACCATGAACAGAACTAGCCACTGTAGGGTTTTTAGTTACACTAATGGCCAAGTTACCTTGCTCATCAAATAACTTTTTACCTTTCCACAATGCTTTCCATTTTGGATTTTCAACTTCGCCACCCAAACCAGGTGTTTCACCTTGGTCATAGTAAACAAGTCCTTGAACTGTGTTTAAGTCAGCCTCAAGTGCCAAAAGTGCATACATCGTTGACCACAAACCATAGCCGTGAATAGGAAGAATGACGCTAGTCAGTTTACCTTCATCATTATGAACAAGGTATACAACGGCGGTATCTGCAACACGTTTGATCGAAGCAATATCGTTTTCTGGCACTGACGAAGTGTCAGTATCACGAGACGCTTTGCGTTGATCGTAAAGGTTAGCATTACCCTCAACAAACTCACCGGTTTTAAGGTCAACTAAGCGAGCATCAACATATTGCTCATACTTGCTTAGAATTTCTTTCTTTGTGACTTTGCCTTCTTTGGTGTTTATCAGGCTCGCCGCTTCAAGAATATACTTTTGCTTATCGAGTAACTTATTTTCTTGCTGAATAGGCTTTAACACCACGGCAGCAGTCGAAACCAGTACTGAACAAACAAGACATAAGCCGACAACAACAAATAGCGTTCTACCGAACGAATCTTTATTACTAGCCACGAGCAATCCTCCGCTTGATATTTGACTGTACGACAAAGTGGTCAAATAATGGAGCAAATAGGTTAGCAAACAAAATAGCTAACATAATACCTTCTGGGAATGCAGGGTTAACCACACGGATAAACACCACCATTGCACCAATGAGGAAACCGTATGCCCACTTTGCAGTATTGGTAAACGACGCAGAAACCGGGTCTGTCGCCATAAACATCATACCGAATGCAAATCCACCTAACACTAAGTGCCAATACCAAGGCATTGCAAACATCGGGTTGGTGTCGCTACCTATCATATTAAGCAACGTCGCAATAGCGACCATACCTAAGAAAACACCACTAACGATTCGCCAAGAGGCAATACGGGCGTAAATGATAACTAGACCACCTAGCAAGATAGCAAAGGTAGACACTTCACCAACAGAACCTGGAATGAAGCCCATAAATGAGTCAATCCAGTTAGCCGTTGAGGCGTAGTCAAATGTACCTTGCGCTGCTTGGCTTAAGGCCGTTGCCCCAGAATAACCGTCAGCAACAACCCACGTGGTATCGCCAGACATGCTTAATGGGTAAGCAAAGTACAAGAAAGCTCGACCAGCTAATGCAGGGTTTAAGAAGTTACGCCCTGTGCCACCGAAGATTTCTTTTGCTACAACCACACCAAAGGTAATACCTAAAGCGACCATCCATAAAGGAATTGTTGGCGGTAGAGTTAATGCAAATAGCACTGAAGTAACGAAGAAACCTTCGTTAATTTCATGGCCACGCACTGACGCAAAGAGTACTTCCCAAAAACCACCAACAATGAAAGTCACTGCATAGATAGGTAAGAAGAAACACGCACCATAGAACATCAGAGACGTAATGCCCGAGTCTGCAGAGAGTTGAGCGCCAAATAATTCAAATAAGCCTACTTGCCAAACATCTGGTGTACCGAAACCGGCCACCATCGCTACTTGAGCCTGTAAACCTACGTTGTACATACCAAAAAACATTGCTGGGAATGTACATGCCCAAACCGTAATCATAATACGTTTTAGGTCGACATTATCGCGAACGTGGGTTGCCCCTTTGTTCACTTTACCTGGAGTATAAAATACTGTGGCTGCCGCTTCGTAAAGGGCATACCACTTTTCGTACTTGCCGCCTTTTTCAAATTGCGGCTCAATACGTTCGATAAAATCTTTCAAACTCATTAGCCTTCCCTCTCGATCGTATCTAAACAATCACGTAAATATGAACCATAGTCATACTTACCTGGACATACGAACGTACACAATGCCAAATCTTCTTCATCTAACTCTAATGCGCCTAAACGGACTGCGCCATCAAAGTCGCCAGAGAGTAAATCACGAAGTAGCATAGTAGGTAGAATGTCTAGAGGCATCACGCGTTCATAGTTACCAATAGGTACCATTGCACGGTCTGAACCGCCAGTACTAGTGGTCATATTAAATAGACGCGATGGGCTTAAATGGCCTAGGAATGCACGTGTAATAGAGAATTTGTCAGCACCAGGCATAGCCCAACCAAATAATTCTTTTTCATCACCTTCTTCCAGTACACTCACCTGCTGATGATAACGCCCCAAATAAGCTTGAGGTCCTACCGCAGTACGGCCGCTTAACACTGAACCCGAAATCACACGAACACCATCACCAACTGTTTCATCAGCAGTCAGTTCAGTCATGCTAGCACCTAAAACGGTACGAACTAGACGAGGGTTTTTCGCTTTAGGACCACCAATAGCAACCACACGTTCAGTGTTTAACACACCTTGAGTGAACAGTTGACCAAAAGCAATCACATCCTGATAGCCAATATGCCAAACAGTACGTGTTGCAGAAGCTGGTAGAACGTTGTGAATATGCGTACCTGCAAGACCTGCTGGGTGTTTACCCGCAAACTCTTGAACTTGGGCATTAGCTGCAGGGATATCGGCACCTTGAGCTTTACATAGGTAAACTTTACCTTCAGTTAATCGTGCTAGGACCTTTAGGCCATTTGCAAAATCTTCTTTATGTTGAGCTATGACTACCACAGGATCGGCAGCAAGAGGTTGAGTATCAATTGCAGTCACAAAAATACCCGCAGCAGTAGCATCTACAGCTGGCACTTTACTGAAAGGGCGTGTACGCAAAGCAGTCCATAAACCTGAATCAATCAGATTATCACGAACAACTTGTGCGTCTAACGTGTCTAACTTATCAGCATCGTATTGAGCAAAAGCAACGCTATCGTCACCTTCCACAGCAATAACAACTGACTGAAGTACACGTCTTGCACCTCGGTTGATTTCTAAAATAGTACCACTGGCTAAAGCCGTATATTTAACGCCTAAATTCTTTTTATCTTCAAAAAGAACTTGGCCTTTTTGTACTTTGTCGCCCACTTTGATTTTCATCGTTGGACGTAAGCCAATATACTCTTCACCCAAAGTCGCTACGTGTCTAATGGCTGGGCCATTATGGATAACTTGCTCTGGTCCGCCTGCTATAGGCAGTTCCAATCCTTTCTTAATTGTAATCATATCCACAAGCACTACGTTTGAAGGAAAGACAATGCGCCACGTTCCGCTACAAAAACAAAGTGTTAACAAACACTTGCCATTTGAGCTAGCGCAGATTTAACTCGAAAATGCGATCATAATCACGCTGGTCGCGCGCATTTTACCGCAAATATGAGACTATCGCCACGAAAATTATAGGTGTTTTCAAACCAATACCTAACACAATCGGTGGCTTTTAGATCAGACTAATTAAATTAGAACCTAGGAGTGAATGTTATCTGCTGAATTCTGATTTAAAAAAAATATAGCATTAATTTTTAAAGAAATAATTTTAGTTGTTTGTTTACAAGAACAGTTGCGCCTCAAATAACACCGCCCAAATGAGTCATCACTTGAGCAGTATTAGTATTTGGGAATAAAAGGCACAGCAAGCAGCGTTCAAATAGTGTTCAACACTGCCTATGTCTGGAAAAAACCACTTAGAAATGGCCTTGGTAACCAAAGTACGTAGTCATTTCAGATTGTGCTTGAAATCCCATTGCGGTGCTATTTGCCACTAACTCTTCGTCTAACAAATTCTCTACACGTAAATACAACTCGTGCTGCTCAGTCAAACGGTAAGTTGCAGCGATATCAACCTTCCACTGACTATCAATAGCACGTTCATTGGTGAACCCACCTTGATAACCTAACTCAGATTGATACAAAGCTTGCGCCATAACGGACATATCACCATAAACAACACCAGAACTTAACGCCAGTTGTTGTTCTGGCACCCAAGGTAGTTGGCTATTGGCAGCAAAACATGCCATCAATTCATTGCAATTAGCACTGTCTGTTTCTGCTTGGGTATATTGGTATTTGGCTTTGAATGGAATTGAAAAGTGATCAAATGTTAGTCCATACGCTATGCTCAAATCTGCGCCGACAACAGAGACATCCTTAATATTCTCTTGTAATGATATTTGTTCATAATCACATATCATGCCCTGCATACAGCTTACATGTTGGTTATCGTAATCATGCATATAAGCCGTCATGGCAATCGATAAAGCATCTTGTTGGTAGCTTAATGCTAATTGATATTGCAGCGCTTCTTGCGCCGTTTGCTCAATATTGCCGGCTGAAGCGGCTGTCCAAGCTTGCTTAGCTTGTAACGCGGCTAACCACGGCCCACTCTGATAAGCTACTTCAATAGAAGGCGACCAGCCATCATCAGAAAAGTCTGCCGCATTAAGGCTCGTATTTACATCACCAAGCTCACGAGAAACGCTGACATGCTCATAACCTAAACCGAGATTAATAGACCACTGACCATAATTTAATTTAGTGTCTACCGCTGATGAAAATGCCGAAGCATCATCAGTATACGTCAGTGCATATTCATCATCTGTTGTCGGCGTCAGTGATAAATCATTGTTCCAAGACCAATCACGTTGACCTAAACGCATTTCAGCTTTATCTGTATGGTAGCGCGCACTATAAGTCACCTGATGCTGACCGTACATGCTGACACCTTTAGTTTGCATACCAAACCCAGCAAAATCGTTATTTTGGGTTAACGATCCTAAGTTCATCCCATCAGCGGTAGGTGTTGCTTCAAACATGGCAATACGAGACAGCAACGCTCTATTAATTTGTTCGCCATCAACAAATTGCATTGCTTGAGATTGTTGTGAATAGGTTTGATAATAAAAGTCGGTAGCCATCGTCGAAGTGGATGACATGATTAGCTTATGTGCTAACACGTAGCGTTGACGCTCGCCTTCAGTATTGTCGGTGCTGGCTGCTGAATATAATTGAGTCGGATTTACCGAAAAATCAACACTGGTTAACCCCAACGTTCCGCGGTCAGCTTCTTGCGATGAGTACTGATAACTAAATTCGGTCATTTGTTCATTGCGCGCTCCGGGTAAACTATCGGCAGCGATTTTGAACAGAATATCTTTTTGTGTCGTGTCGGCATCTCGGGCGATACGATAACCCACATCGTCAGCTGCAGATTGATAATCCACGGCTAATAACATGCCATTTTGCTTCGAAGTACCACTTAGCACAACCCCACCATTGATGGCATTATTGTTACTGCCTTCAACGTTGATATCGGTTGCATATTTTTGCGGACTAATTTGTACAGACTCATAATCAAGCTTACCAAAAGCAGCTTCTGAACTTTCAGTCACACTGGTCATGCTCGAAAAAGACACTTTTTGCTGGTGCAATAAATTGGGCTGCAATACTAAATGTTGTCCAGAATACGGCGCTGGAGAAAAGAATATACCATCTTGTAAAATGGCAACACCGTCAGTGGCACCTGCATGTGTGATCGTCACATCCTGATGTGGTCCGGTAGGTAACACTGTCGCGCCCGTCAACCCTAGTGCAATATCACTTTGGCGATAATGAAATTGGCTTATCGATAACTGTTGTAAATCGAGTTGATTATTAAGGTTATCAATAGACTCGGTCACCGTTTCTGCAACGGCATTGGTAGAATGGCAAACATAAAGCACTGCGGCTGCTATCACTGACAGGCTAAATGGGTGGTTAGACATATTAATCTCCGTATATGTGTCTGTTCACGCAAAAAATCGCTAAAATGGCGAATCACTTAGTAAAAATCGTTCATTACAATAACGGTTTCAGTTACATAAAAATAGCGTACTGTTAACGTTTACTCGACATATTAATCGTTGCTTCGCAAAAAAAAGCGGCTAAAGCCGCTTTTTTATCAAGATATCAGTTAATCGATTAGATTAAAGATTCCCTAAAATTTCGTCACTCAGTTTCAAATCATCGTTTTGGTTGACGCTCACGCCTGCAGCAATGATCATCCGAGCAATATCTTGCGCTTGTTCTAATGAATGCATTTCGTAAGTACCACATTGATATTCATTTAACTCAGGAATATCTTTCTGATCAATCACATTGGTTACATCAACCATTGCCGCTAGCCAGGAGTCTGCAACTTTACTCTCTGTCGGTTGACCAATTAAGCTCATGTAAAAACCGGTACGGCATCCCATCGGAGAAATATCAATAATCTCTATACCATCACCGTTTAGATGTTCACGCATAAAACCTGCAAACAAATGTTCAAGTGTATGGATGCCACGTTCGCTGAGGATATCTTTATTGGGTGCACAGAAACGTAAATCGAATACCGTAATGGCATCGCCACTAGGGGTGCTCATGTGCTTGGCAACGCGAACCGCTGGAGCATTCATACGTGTATGATCTACGGTAAAACTGTCTAATAAAGGCATTGCTTTCTCCAAAGTAAATAATAATCTGACAATATAAAGCCTAATAACACGATAATATCACTATTTATGCATGGTCACAGTGAGAGTTTACGGTTGATGTTTGCCATCTAACTCAAAGCGACTTAAGGCGTCTTCTGTGTAACTAAAGTAGCGCTTTACTGACTTCTCGTTTGCCATGTAAGACTTCAGTACTTTATTAAATAACGGGTCTTTAGCCGCTTCACTGTTAAGCACATCATCTTTTGCATATTTTAATGCGCGGATCACAGTGTCGGGAAAAGGTTTAACTTGCACATTATGCTCGTTAAGCAATACGTCCATTGCAGCAATATGGCCTTGAGTATAATCATCTAACATATCTTGATTAATGGCTCTGGCTGCAACTTTAACAATCATTTTCAAATCATTGGGCAGAGTGGAAAATGCCTGTTTGTTAATCAAAAACTCCATCGTCGAACCCGGCTCGTGCCAGCCAGGGTAATAATAATATTTAGCCACCTGATCCAACCCGAGCGGCAAATCATTATAAGGCCCTACCCACTCAGCAGCATCAATCGCGCCAGTTTGCAGTGCGCCATATAATTCTCTGCCAGCGAGTGCATCAACAGGAACGCCGCCGAGCTTCTTGAGCACTTCACCTCCTATGCCTGGTAAGCGCATCTTGAGGCCTTTAAAATCTTCTGGGGTTGCAATGATTTTATTAAACCAGCCGCCCATTTGCATGCCAGTATTTCCACCAGCAAGCGGCAATACGCCAAAAGGCTGATAAACTTCCTCCCATAATTCCATGCCACCGCCATAATGAAGCCACGCATTCATTTGCTGTGCATTTAATCCAAATGGTATAGATGAAAAAAACTGAGCGGCAGGCGCTTTACCTTTCCAATAATATGACGCGCTATGAGCCATTTCAATCGTGCCATTACTCACACCGTCAAAAACCGACAACGCTGGCATTAATTCGCCGGCACCATAAACGGAAATCACTAAGCGACCGTTAGACATTTGCTCGACCAATTGAGCAAATCTTTCTGGAGCCATGCCTAAACCGGGCAAGTTTTTTGGCCATGAGGTGGCTAAACGCCATTCAATCACTTGATGAGGAATATAATCATTTTGCGCAACAGAACTTGTCTTCGAAGGCGTATCTTGTTGACAGCCTAACAATAACGTTAAGCCCAGCAACCAGCAGGTTTGTATCACCTTGCTCATGTAAATATCCTATCTCAATCGCACGCTTATTTTCATAACTGTAACATAATCATAACCAGTGACAAACATCACCTCACTACAATACAAAATAAAAAACCTCACAGGACATGTGAGGTTTTTTGTATAGTTCTGTCAGCAAGTTAATAACAATTAACCTTTATCGTTATCCCTTACAATTAGGAGTCCTAGGCACTTCATCCAAAGCTTGCCATTCTGGCTGGCTATAAGCATTTATGGAAAGCGCATGAACGCCATTGGCTAATTCATCTGCTAGCGCTTGGTTTACCAACCGGTGACGGGCAAGTAAGCGCTGTTCGCTAAATTGATCGCTAACTACAACCACTTTAAAATGGGTTTCTGAGTTAGGCGGCACATGATGACGATTACTCTCATTAATCACTTCAAGATGCAAAGGCGAAAAGGCGTGATTCAATTTATCGGTAATGATTTGTTCGACAGACATAGTGGTACTCTTATTAATCCATATCGATTAAATCAAAGGGTACTGGTTTGCCGAATAAAGGTCAAACAAGCAGGGTAAAAGTTAACGTTTGAGCACAACTTTCTCAAGTCGATCTGAAATTAACTCCTTGGCCAATCGGTTATATCAACACTATCGATACAATATGACGCATGACTCTCATTGTGTTGCTGTAATGCCTCACGTCCCAACCATGCATTAATAAATAATCCTTGTGGGTCGTATGTCTGCTGCTGTTTTTGCAGATTAAAACGTCTCGAACCGCGTGGATCAGCACCAACACCGGCTAGATACTGCCAATTACCCCAATTCACAGCTGAATCATAATCAATTAATTGCTGTTGAAAATACGCCGCCCCATATCGCCAATCACATTGCAGTTCATTGACCAAGCAACTTGCTACAATTTGCCTGCCGCGGTTTGACATATAGCCAGTGTCATTTAACTGCTTCATCAATGCATTCACAAACGGATAAGGTGTAGTGGCGGTTTTCCAAGCTCGAATGCGTTGGGCGTAAAAACTGGTTAATGGTTTACGTCCATTAATGCCTGAAAATCTAAACACCAGCGTATTGAATTTATGCGCGTAAAAATGGAAATACTCACGCCAAAGCAGCTCATACAAAATACACTCGGTCGATTCGTTAGCACCTTGTTGTAACTCAAATTGCTTTAATGCTGCGACGACTTGTCTTGCCGATAGACAACCATTGGCTAACCAAGGCGAAAACTTTGTTGAACATTCCCAGCCATCAAGTTCGTTTCGTACGGCTTTATAGTTATGGGCTAAATTTGACGAAAAGTAACTGTCTAGTTGCAATTTCCCTTGTGCTTCACCACCGCAAAAGACATTACTCATCGTTTGAGTTTGTGGCAACCAGCTAGGATAAGCCAGCCAAGACTGAAGTTGTTTGTCATGTGGCTTAAGTGCGACCATAGACGGGAGCCAAGATACTGCATCAATGGCAGGGCTGATATTAACGTTGTCGACCTTTTTACGGAACTGACTAAATGTCGGAGCTAGATCGGCTAATTCAAAAGGCAGTTGCTGCAGATCAAACAGAGTTTGGGTGGTAATCGTCGAATATTCAACATTGGAGCACTGCTGCTGAATGACTTGCCAAGCCGATTGCTCATCAGCACCACTATGGTTACTACGATATACCCTTGAAATATTATGGGCTTGAATTATATAGGGTAACGATTTTTGCGCTGAGGCATAAACAATATGCACTTGTTGACCATATTGATTAAGCGTTTCATCTAAAGCCCGCAATGATTCTAATAAAAACCGCAGTCGGTACTTACCGACATACTCAGCCTGATATTGAGCTTGGCGAAACCAGTTAGGGTCGATGCAGTACACCACCATCAACTGTTGTGCATGCAGGGCTATATCTGCAAAGATGGCATTATCTGCTACCCGCAGATCATCACCTAACCAATAAAGTGCATTGACAGTAGAGTGTGATGTCGATTGTAAATTCGTTTCTTCGAAAGTTTGCCCATCAGCATTATTCATCTATTCATTACCACGGCTTGTACTATTGCTAATGAGTACGTATACATAGCGGTTAACGGTTCAATAATGATCCATTTTAGCGATATCCCCAAACTAGCTAGACCTTCGGTCTTCGAGGTCCTAGAGTCGCTTCGCTGCTAGTTCGCTACGCGGATAGAGCGCTTCGCTTCTAGGAACAGCTTCGCTGCTAAGATTTTATAGCATCTAATCGCGCAGCATCCTAGGCGCTTAGCTTTTCGCTTGTTATCGCTTGTCATTTATAGGATAGGAACCGCTTGGCTGCTAAGATTTTATAGCATCTAGCCGCGCAGCTTACTAGCCTCTAGGCCTTTCGCTTTTAGCTTTTAGCTTTTAGCTATGGCCATTAACGAGATTTGTTAACCATAGTAATTAGGGATAATGTGTCGAAAAGTAAAATTAATACGCGGTTCAGTTACCTTAAGACGCTTAGGTAACGCATGTTGCCAGTGTTGCTGCATACCGGGATGCATAATCAGTAAGTCGCCGGATGCCAAGGGAAAAGTAACTTTGGTTTGCGTCGGTTTATGGCGCACAACAAAATCTCTACAGGCGCCTAACGTGATAGACGCAATCGCCGAACCCGTGACAATTTCAGGTTCATCGTCACTGTGCCAGCCCATACAGTCACGGCCATCGGCATAGCGATTAACTAACACTGAATTACTGTCTATTTGATGATCGTTGAGTAATTTTGCCCGTAATCGACTTAACACTTTTGGCCAAGCGAGCGCGGTGATGTGTAATTTAGAATAGTGATAATCGCAACCAAGGTCACCAAACCAAGCTTGGGTGCGAGGAATAAAATGCTGCTTACCATAGACTTCAATCGCCACGCGATCTAATGGGTATTGTTCGACTTCCATCATTAACAACTGTTGCTGCTTGGGTGACAAAAAACCTTTAATCCAAGTAACTGGTGGACTGATTTGGTTCATCGCTGTTGGCACAACAACGGTATCTTGAGTGAAGCCGCTTTGTGGCTCACCAAAATCTAATCCATGTTGAAATCCTGTCACCCGATCACCCTTTTATCTCGTTTACCTTAATTAATACCAACGTTTGATTCTAGCAATACATAAACCTGAAACCACAATGACTGCCATTAAGATTAATACCGAAAAATAGCCAAAATGCCATTTTAATTCAGGCATATTGTCAAAGTTCATTCCGTAAATGCCGGCGACTAATGTTAATGGTAAAAAAATCGCGGTGACCATTGTTAATGTCATCATCACGCGGTTAGTTTTATGAGCACTCACCGAAATATAACCATTGATTAAACTGTCCACTAAACCTTGATAAAGACTGGCACGACTGGATAGGCGTTCAAATTGATTATATAAATAGCTCAATTGTTCGTAGTCCATCTTAATATGCAGATGGGTGTCCTCGCCTAGTAATTGTTGCAAGATTTCTTCGTGGTAACTAAACGAACGTTTGGCTTTTTGTAGCTTACTGCTATAAGCGATTAGCTCTGCTAATAAATCATCTGTAGATACATCAAAAATTTCATCTTCTATTTCCCCTAAACGCTCTTCTAATGCCAACATCACCGCCAGATAATCAATCACAATTTGGCGCATCAATTCAAAACTGACTCGGCTCATCTCTGAACTTTCGAGGCTACCTTGTGCACTAATGCGTTGGATAACTTTGTTGACACTGATAGAAGGTTTCAGGTGCTGAGTGACTAAAAAACGGTCATTTACATGCAATAACAACTGGCTGCGCTCGAGCAGAAGATACTCATCTCTAGCCATAAGCTCGTGGGTTAACAAATATGAATGTGAATCATATTCTTCAAACTGAGGGGGATGACGCTCCCGTTGTGCTTCTTCAAAATCGAGGTGGTCAATCCCAAACAAAGGATATTGCTTGAAAAACGCTTGGCTATGCTGGCCTGAAATATCGACCCATATTAGCTGCTGTTGCGGGTCATACTGGCTCATGAGAGTCTCATCACCTTGTGATATCAACTGACCTTGCCCATTAAATAATAGTATTTGTATCGCCATGAAAACCCTTTCAACAACCCATTATTACTCTATATATGGCCTAACTGATCATCTCTGACTCGCCAGCCGTTTCAATGTGTTGTTTAATCTGCTCAAAATGACTATTGACCCAAGCACTACTGATTGGGCCCCAAGTTGAAATGCGATAATAACCTTCATTATGACGCTGACCTTGCTGCACAAAATCCACTTCAATACCAATATCAGCAAATGCAGCTATCGCATCTTGCAATGTCCTTCTTGGCATAAGAGTCAGTTTATGTAAGCTTAATAAGTTGTGTTGTTCTTCATCCAGCAGGTGCGCTAAATACAATTTTCGTAAAAATGCTTTTTGCGATTTATTGATCACGTAATTATTCGAAAACATCCTTCACACGCCCTATTACCTCTTCATCACTTAATAGAAATTACTGCATCTGTAGCCAATCACGCAAGCACTATTGCCAGTGTCAGTTGATTGTGACTGAATTAATCGCAGCATTGCGACTGAATTAATCATGGATCAAAGGATAATTGATTGATTTATCAATAACCCATTATGATTAACGCTACCTAAGTAGAGACAATCTGGTTATAGTTTTTAACAATCGATAGCATCAAAGATGGAAAACCAATAGACATGGATACCCCGCCGCAGTCAAAGAGCCCAATAGCACAACCGCAATCAAATGATCCGTCAGCGGTAAGTGATACCAACTCAGCTACGTCCTCTGCAGGAGACACATTAGCGCACGTTTATGACCATGGGCCACGTTTATCCCAAGATGAGTATATTCAACTTACCGAGTTACCACTGAGCAATATTGATCCTAATTACCCTAAACTATTATTGATCATTAGCAGTGTCGTGGCGGTGATAATCATAACTGTTTTAAGCGCATTTCTATTAATCACTAAACCGCTGCCATTGATGATAGCCTCAGTTGGTTTGGTTTCAGCCATGTTATTGGCCGTTGTGATGATTAAACTTATCCACCTTAAAGCACATAAAATTGCTTACGGATTGTTTAAACATGAAATGGTGTTTCGTGAAGGTTTATTTTGGGTATCAACAACGGCACTACCTTACACTCGGCTGCAACATGTTAATTTGTCTCAAGGGCCGCTCGAGCGAAAATACAACTTAGTCACCTTAAAATGCTTCAGTGCTGGCAGCGGATTAGCTGAGATAGATCTGCCAGGTCTTAATGCCGATTTAGCTGAACATTTACGTCAACATTTATTGAGCCAAGCAGCAGCAAGTCATCAATTACTCCGCACCGAAACAGAAATTGTTGATCCAACGCCATCTGACGCTGAAATGGATCCGTTATCCATTCAACCTCCTCAACAGGATAATCACAATGGATAAGTCATCAACATCATCAGATGATGCCCAGCCTGTTGATACCAATGGCATCGCAACGAATAGTTCATCCGATGCCAATATTGCCGAGGTGGCCAATACCCTTGATACGACAATAGAAAACAATAGCGCCGATACAAGGGAGCAGAACAGCAATTCAATAAGTGATTTACAACAATGGCAAGCATTGTCACCTTGGTCCATTGTCAGTAATATTTTCAGTACGTTGAAAAATATCCTCAGTAACGGTTTCGCTATCGTGCCAATCGTGTATACAGGGTGGCAACAAGGTTTTGATATGCAGTGGGGCATATTGGCCTCGAGTGTTTTATTAATACTGGTGACAATTTTTGCGATAATAGAATGGCGTAAATTTCGTTTTCGTCTTCATAACCATCAACTTGAAGTCAAACGCGGTTTAATATTTACCAAAAAGGATGAAATACCGCTAAGCCGAATACAAAACATTCGTTATGAACAGCCGTTTTACTTTAAGCCGCTGTCACTCGGCACTCTAGTGATTGAAACCGCTGGTTCTAAAAAAGACGAAGCTCATTTAGCAGCCTTAGATACATTACAGGCACAAACGTTAAAACGTTTACTGTTAAATTTAAGCCATACAAAAGCAACCTCGACATATGAGCTTCCAAACGTAAACAGTCAACAAAACGTTGATAACACCCAACCCATTGTGCGTAAAAGTTTAGCTGATTTAGTCTTATTTGGTTTTTATCAAAACAATTTTATTTGGTTTGCGGTTATCGCTGGCCCCATTGCAGGCCAAATAGATTGGGATAACATATTCGACTCACCGCTTGCGCAACAGTTTTGGCTGTGGGTCCAGCAGCAAACCCATCAAAACATTGGTTTGCAAACTATTATGCTAATCGTGGCCTTAGTTGCGATTTACAGTTTGTTTTCGTTAATTTCAATTGTGGCAGCCATTTTAAAATATCATCCATATCAGCTCGACAAACATGATGAAACCCTACAGCGAAGTGGCGGTGTCATTTCGCATCAACAAGATGCGTTGGCCATAAAACGCATTCAACTAATCCAGGTTCAACAACCTGCTATTGCACGTTTATTTAACCGCTGGACCTTATACTTTAAACAAGTCAAAGGCCATGAGGTTGAACAAAAAACCAAGCAGCACATGTTAGTTCCTAGTGTAAAGTCAGCTGAAATAGCATCACTCTTGGCTAGCATTCCAAATATTAGTGGCGGTGCAAGTGCATTACCCAGTAGTTATAAGCCTATCCATATTAATTGGCTCACAAAGCGAATCGTTTTACCGCTGTTTGTAGCCATCGTACTTACCATTGTGGGTTACAGTGGTCATCATAGCCATGAGTTTTTTGAGTTCACTTGGTTTGCTACAACAATGATGATGCTAGCGATTTATATTCGTTATAAACAATGGGGATATGTATTAGCAGATAAGGTTATTTGGCAGCATAGCGGCTTTTTCGGTCAACAATGGAAACGGGTCGCATTTGACAAAGTTCAACATGTTAAAATTACCCAAACTAAAGGCCAAAAACATGCTCAGCTAGCCTATGTTGAAATCGGATTAGCCAGTGGCAGTGTGATATTCCCGTATATTCCCATATCGGTTGCACAACAAATAGTGGCCCTGTCGCTCAATGCCACGGTCCATAATAATCACAATTGGATTTAATATAATGAATGAAATACACACAACAAATGTCAGCGTCGACGATGTTATCGACTTTTGGTTTGTTCAAATATCCCCTAAACAATGGTGGGTAAAAGATATCGAGTTAGATTTGCACATAAAAAACACATATGGCGCCACGTTACAGGCGGCCATCAAGGGTGAGTTACAACATTGGCGTAAAGATGCCCAAGGTCGATTGGCCGAAATAATCGTATTAGACCAATTTTCGCGAAACATTTATCGCGATACTCCAACCGCGTTTGCCGCTGACAATATCGCGTTAGAGCTTGCGCAACAAGCCGTTGCACTAGGTTGTTTAGCAGAGTTACCCATTCAACAGGCTGCATTTTTAATCATGCCCTACATGCATAGCGAATCAATAGTTATCCACCAGCAAGCGTTGCCTTTATTTGAACAATATGCACCCGACAATTTACGCAGCCAGCGACAACACCAAGCGATTATTGCTCAATTTAATCGCTATCCACACCGCAATGCCTTATTAGGCCGCGAGTCTACGGCTGCCGAACTCACATTTTTAACTCAACCCGGTTCTCGCTTTTAAGCAGACGAAAATCACCACGACATAAACGATAAATGTCGATTTTATTTAACCACTAACACCGGGCAATCAGCTTTATTGGCAATCGCTTCAGCCACATTATCATGCAAAAAATGAGACAGTCCGCTTCGACCATGGCTGGCAATAACCACCATACCAATGTCACCGCTGTTGGCCTCGGCCAAAATTTCATCAATGGCATCACCACGTCGAATAACCGTTTCAATCTTTAAATTAGTATTCAACTGACCTAATAACTCGTGCATTTTACTCGCCGCTGCATCTTCCATACTTTTAGCCAACTCTTCGGGCGTTATCGCAAGAATCATATAATTCTCATCACCGAAAGGTTGATCTACTACGTGTAAAATACGAATGCCCACTTGATATAAATTCGCCATTTCAATGGCATATCGTAAAGCATGTGCCGCTGTATCAGAAAAATCGGTAGGCCATAAAATATTACGTGTTCGCATATTATTCTCCTCCACAATGCAAAGTGTGCTTTTGCAACGACATGACACCCCTTACTAGAACACACTCGGATCCATCTCAACAAATTAAGTATAGTCAGTATTAAAAACTTACTTAGTGATCAAAATCAAATCAAATGCGAAAACTTGCTTTGGATCATAAACAAGCATAATATCAGACCGACTAATCAGTCGGTTTGTTAGCTCGATTCATGTAGGGTTTATCAAATCAACATCGTTATTTTTGCTGGAGCTTTAATATGAATATGGCCGTTGATAATAATCAAACTCAATTGCGACAGTTACTGACTGATCAACGAGCACGTTTTCAGTCCAATCCGGCACCTGATTACCAATCTCGGGTAGATAAATTAACCAAGCTAAAACAAGCTTTACTTGATTACCAACAACCCATCATCGATGCATTAATTAGTGATTACGGTCACAGATCGCCAAACGACACCATCATTTCGGATATTATGCCTTGTGTAAATAACATCAATTACACTATCAAGCATCTTAAAACATGGATGAAACCCAGTCGTCGTCATGCCGGTTTATTACTCTCCCCTGCCAAAGTGTCGGTGCAATATCAGCCCCTGGGCGTAATCGGTATTATTGTGCCGTGGAACTTCCCGGTAATGTTATCTATGGGTCCGTTAACCACCGCCATTGCTGCTGGTAACGGGGCAATGTTGAAAATGTCAGAATTTACGCCGGCGACCAACACCGTATTACGCAAAATGTTAGCAACTATTTTTGCCCCTACTGAAGTCGAGCTAGTGGAAGGTGAAGCTGATGTAGCCGCTGCATTTTCAGCATTACCGTTTGACCATATTCTGTTTACCGGCTCAACCGTTGTTGGCCGCCATGTTATGCGTGCAGCAGCTGATAACCTGACACCTGTAACATTAGAATTAGGTGGTAAATCTCCAGCCATCATCGCTCCCGACATGCCAATCGACACCGCTGTAGAACGACTTATTTTTGGTAAATGTTTAAATGCTGGCCAAATTTGTGTCGCGCCTGACTATGTGTTGTGCCCTGCGGAAAAAGTTGACGCGTTTATTGCTGCTTATCAACGTCGCTTTAATAAAATGTACCCTAAATTCGACACCAACCAAGATTACGGCAATATCATTAATGATCGCCAATACCAGCGTCTGCTAGCGGTGCTAGAAGATGCCAAAGCCAAAGGTGCAACAGTCACCTCCGCAATTGATGGTTCAATATCGACAACTCAGCGAAAAATAGCCACTCAACTAGTCACACATACCACAGACGATATGCTCATTATGCAGGATGAAATTTTTGGCCCTTTATTACCCATTATTGGCTATCAGTCGATAGATGAAGCAATAGGTTATATCAACCGAAATGACCGACCATTAGCCTTGTATCTCATGAGCTTTGAACAACAAACGCAGCAACAAGTATTGCAGCAAACTCATTCTGGTGGCGTTTGTATTAATGACACAGTATTCCATGTGGCCGCGGATGACGCGCCCTTTGGCGGTATTGGTCCGTCTGGCATGGGGCACTATCATGGCAAGGAAGGTTTCTTAACCTTTAGTCATGCTAAGACCATATTGAACAGTGGCAAAATCAATACCGGCATTTTTGTTCATCCTCCTTATGGCGGCGTGATTCAAAAATTATTGATGAAGTTTTTCTTACGTTAACTCTCTCATAGTCGCGACTGCAAGTATTGCTGTTGTTAGCGATACTTGCTGAGCAAAGTTTGTCATAAAATATGACTAGATAAATTATCCATAACCTAATAGATAAATAGATAAAGTAGGTATGTTGACTCCATGAGCAATAAATCGATTGTGAACACCGATAAAAAACAAGCCATTTTAAACGCGGCTTTACAGCTGTTTGTTAACAAAGGCTTCAATGCGACATCGACGGCATCCATAGCCAAAGCGGCGAGCGTGGCAACAGGCACGTTGTTTCATCATTTCCCGACAAAAAAAGACATCATGAATCAGCTTTTTTTATCGATTAAACAAGAGTTTGCCACCAACATGGTGAGCAGTACCGATTTTAGTGGCGATATCGAACAAGATGCCAATACGTTATGGCAAAAAGCCATCGACTGGGCCATTGCACAACCCTTAAAGCAACTTTTTTTTCTACAATACTCGATGTCAGCAGACATTGATGCTGAGGTCAGAAAGCAAGCAATGAACAGCATTCTTGGATTTGTCGTCGAATTGATTACTCAAGGTAAACAACAGCAAATTATCGCTGACATTCCCAACGCCTTATTGCTCGAAAATTGCCATGGTCAATACCTAGCGGCCATCCGCTTTTTTACTGACAACCCGCATTTAGGTGATGACGAAATATACAGACACGCCAGTTTCAGACTATTTTGGCAGGCAATGAAAGCGTGATAGAAAGTATTAATCTAAACTAAAGTTGGTTAAATCAACATCATCAGCAGGTGTTGACGCACTATCAAAATCTAATTGTGGAGTGTGTGACGTTTGCTGGGTTTGTAACTCCAGCTGCTTAGCTTTATGTAAGGCATATTGACGGCGACGTTTGCGCTGTGTGCACAAACGGATCACATCTTGTTTTTGCAATTCGCTGTAACTCATCCAGTTAAAACGTTCATCACGGCTTCGAAGACAGCCCATACAATACCCACGACTGTCTGACTGACAAACGCCGATACATGGACTGGGCACCGCAAAAAAACTTAACTGTTCCATCATTAGAATACTTAACCTCAGCTAATATTGAATTTGGTACTTAACATTTAAATACACGATATAGTTATTTGTAACTGAGATAGAAAGCAATCGCTTGCCATATCAACCAAAGCCAGCATTAAACATTGTTATATTAAGGTTATACTAATTGAGCTAATTTTGTACATTATTGCAAGTTAATAAGGAGGGTCTCATGATAAATTTAAGACGTTCAGGGCAAGATTCAACACGTAAACCAATGTGGATTAAAACTATTTTACTGTTAAGTGGCTTAGTACTACTTGCATCTTGTGCAACAAAACCAAAGCAAGATTATGATGTTAATTATGATTTTTCAACACTCAAAACATTCAACCAACTCACTGTAAAGCAAACAGATGATCCGTTAACTGCAGATCGCATTAATGATGATATTAAACAATCATTACTTAGCCAAGGTTATGTATTTAAAGCCGATAATGCCGACTTTGTAGTGAACTATGCTTTTGTGACTGAAAACAAAGAAAAAGATTCAGGATTATCTATTGGCTTAGGTTCGGGTACTTGGGGGTCTGGTGGCGGTATTAGTCTTGGCACCAGTATTGGTATCCCGCTAGGCAGTGACACCGCTAAAACTCAAACCATTCAAATTGATATTATCGATCCCACAGATAAACGCCTCATTTGGCGTGGTAATGGTCAGTACCACTTTGACGAGGGCGGTGAAGATAAAGCCAAAGGTATTAATCAAACGGTTGCTGCTATTTTGGCGCAATTTCCACCCAAAAAATAATCTACCATCGATTTAGCCGCAACTTACTCATAAGTGAATTGCGGCTTATTCAAATAGAGACTACCGCTCAACTAAGCGACTAAACACAAATATCTATTTAGCAATTTGCCACTACACGGTAAACTAGCCATCACACTACTTTATTGACCCAGTTGAAATGACGACAGAAACATATAACCAAGCTTTATTAACACTTGCGCTAGCTGGAATAGAAGCCATAAACACCTCCGCGTCACAGCACAAAGCGGTCAGAACGCCAGCACAAGAAAGCCATTTTTTATGTAACTGGATGGTTGAGTCGTTAAAAACAAAACGTTTTTCAAAACTAATGGCCGACGACTTAACGGCCTGGATCCGTCAAGCGCGTAGTCAAGGAGCTGGGGCTCAACTAAAACGATTATTAATCTGTATTGCCGATCAATACCAACAGGCTAACAACAGTGACATCGCTACAGGTGTTGGTCTTAAGAACATGTTAGCGGGGCTCACAGCACAAGAATGGGTAGTGATCACCGATACCGATATTGATGCAAAACTGAAACTCGACAGTGATGGTAAATCCAGTTTAATTATCTCAGCAAAAGATTTTAATCAACACATTGTAGATGACAAAATAGTAAAACCCATCTCAATGTACATTCGGGGAGATGAAAAGCTGGTGGCTCGTTTAGCGCTAGAGCAAGGTATATTACTCAGTCCAGGCAATAAAAAAACCTCATTAATCAAACACCATAAAACTTACGTATTAATGCCAAGCAATTTACACCAGAGTTTATGCTTACTGTGTCTTGATCTATATTAAGTATTAAAAGTTGGTGTCGTATTAATACAACGGTAAGAATAAGGAAACACCATGAAAAAATGCTTTATTGCACTCACCTGCCTTGTGATGTTTTTTTGTGGTCCCACCGTTCAAGCGAACACAGCGCTGAAGTACAACGTCAACGCTTCAAGCAGTTGGGTGCCCTACTACATTACAGAATCGCCAAAAGAGCCTGGAATATTAGGGGAGTTGGTTCCGTTATTGCTTGCCAAAGCTAATATTGAAATTGAAAAACACAATTTTCCGCCGAAAAGAACAAACTATGCACTCGATAATGGCTTATTAGACTTTGACTTTGTGAGCCCTGGTTGGTTTCCTAATCAAGAATTAGGCACACTTTTTGTCCAGTCAAACCCCATTATCGCTATCCAAGAAAACATTATTACCTTAGAAGAAAAAGCCAACGATTGGCAAAGTATTGATAACATTAAAGGTAAAGAAATAGGCACAGTACGTGGTTATTTGTACCATGATGATGCTGAATTTATTCGAGTCGATTTTACTTCTGAACGCGACCTCATAAGAGCACTTTATAAAAATCGCGTTGGTGCTGCTATATCTGGTGATTTACCAGCGTTGTATTGGGCCAAAAAACTCAACAACCCAATTACCCTCGCTGCTATTCATTCAAAAGGCCACTTAGTTATGCGCCTTCGTAAAGAACATGCGGCCTTACTGCCACAAATTAATGCCGCTATAGCAGAACTTGAACTAAATGGTACAACTCAAAGCATTATCGACAAATACACCAAGCAAGATGTATTTAATCGATAATTCAATAAGACAATTACGCTAAAACGGGTTTACGCTGTAGCCTTCGTGGGCTAATACTGCATGTGCAGTTAACGCGGATAATGCCATGGTAACGCCTGGTAATAAGTCTTGTGGTGTAATGCCGTAATATGCAGCTGTTTGACCACACACATAAAACCTAACTTGATTATTAATCAGCTGCGCAATTAAATCTTTATTAGCATTCTTTTGCCCTGCATTAAGTTGCTGATAAAAACTGTCCTTAGTCATATCATTAGCCGCTTTACCATGCACCACCATCGCAACAGAAATGTCCTCAAGCTTAACTCCAGCAGCGACGTGCATATTAATAAAGCGCGCCAGGGTATCGATACTACGATTTAATTCTGCTGGTTTAGATGCACTACTTAAATCAAAAGCGACTTTAAACTTCATACCGGCTGGTATGACTAAGCCGCTATTTACTTCAGCCACTTTGCCATAGTCTTTAATCACAGAACCCGATTTAAATGCATCAATACCCGCTGTTGCCGTAAATGATGAACATGCAATTAACGTCACTATTGTCGATGTAAACAGGTTTTTACTCATTGAACGTAAACCGAGTTTCATTATGTTGATATTCCTTATATCTATTTTTTATACTTACTCTAGCACAGATTAACGCTTAGGTTTTAGGCTGTTTCTGAGTATAATTGTCACTTAAATAATATGAACACTGAGTGATATGTCAATCCGCCCAATTACCGCTACAGACTGGCCCGCTATTATGGCGATACAAGCACAATGCTATGTCGAACTCACGCCAGAATCACTATCTGTCATGCAGAGTAAATGGCGATCTTCGCCCGCTAGCTGTGTGGTGTTTGAACAACAAGGTAACATGCTAGCCTACGCGCTTGTTCATCCTTGGTTGCAAGGCGATGCCCCATCGCTGGATACCGAGATAAGTGGCCAGATTAATGCCGATAGCTGGTATTTACATGACATGGCCATCTCACCCAACGCTCAAGGTTTAGGCATAGGTAAAAAGCTGTTTAATCATATAGTCAATCAGGCTAAATCAGCGGCGGTTAATGGCATTGGGCTAGTGGCTGTGCAAGGTGCACAAACTTATTGGCAGCAACAAGGGTTTACACCAAGCACCACCTCAGCAAAACTGACAAAGTCACTCGACAGTTATCCTGCTGGTGCATGTTACCTGTATTTATCCTTATCATAAGGTCTATCTCATGCACCCATCTGTCATCACCATCGGTTTATTGTGTTATACCAATCCTATTAAATATGTGCTCTTTCAGCGGGAGTTCAAAGTGCTGTAGGCAAGGCAGATGATTGAAGCGAATAGTGATTCTCGGTAACAAGCTCCTGCGTTACTCTACCTCCAGCATCTGACCGCCATGGATGGTGGGAATGTCTTATTTTTTATGGAAAAAAATAGACCATGCCGTCGTATTTTGAAAACATCTAACGCAGCATAAAGTACTTTGAAACCCGCCAGAATGGAGTCTCTCAGGTATTCCACTTCTGTGTTGCATCGATTTAAAAGGGAACAACCATTTCTACATCAATGCGCCTTGAATTGAAAAACCTGAGAGACTCTGAACTGAGCAGATATTTAATGAGATTGGTATTAGTTATATCTTCATGACTTTTGCTTGGTATGGTCATTTAAAAACCTTAAATAGCAAACTCTGGATTATCGCGGCTTTAGTGAGCAGAGGTATCGTCTTATTCGAATATTTATTGCAAGTTCCTGCGAATCGTCTTGGTTATACCGTGATTAACGTGGGACAATTAAAGATTGTGCAAGAGGTCATCACCTTATGTGTATTTATCCCTTTTGCCGTTAGGTATCTCAAACACCCCTTAAAGCTTAACTGTTTATAGGCTGGGTTATGCCTTTTAGGTGCCGTATTATTTATATTTAAAAGTGAATTACATTAATTTCAGGAGTTCTCCATGGCGCGCCAAGTGATCTATACCTTTAAAGGCCAAACCAAAACTATCGCCTTTAGCTATGACGTACATCATGATCTTTATGAAGCAGCAGCTGAAGCTGAAGGGATTGATTTAAAAAAGTTTCTAATCTTGGAAAAGCAAATTGCGTTAACGTCCAAAAAAGGCGCTAAAGCAGAGAAAGAATTTCGTAAAACCGAGTTTGCACGTTTTGGTTTTACGAGTATCAAATTTGTTCGTGAAGATGATGAGATTTAATCATTTTGGTTTACGTAAGGGCTAACTATGTTGAATTCAGATCATGCTAATTTCCCACGAGCGAGTTTTGTTCGACGTTTAGGTGCAATGGCGTATGACTCAATGCTTGCTATTGCCGTTTATATGTTTGCTGGTGCGTTAGGTTTTGGGTTTTTCTTTGGTCTGCAGAGCACCGGACTTATCGCGATGGGTGAGTACGAGCATGTGTCAGACTTGCTCAACAACACCCCGCTTTACCATGGTATTTATCAATTTTGGATAGCCATTTGTGTTGGTGGGTTTTACGCCATGTTTTGGAGCAGAGGTGGACAAACTTTAGGTATGCGAGCTTGGCGACTTAAGGTTCAGCACCCTAATGGTCAGAACTTAAGTTTTATTACGGCCTGTGCTCGCGTCATTTGGTCTTTATTAGGTGTTGGTAATCTGTGGATTATCATCAATGCTGATAAGTTAGCACTACAAGACATGATGACTCGTTCTGAGGTTGTCGTGTTATCAGTAGAAGCCAATCAAATGCGTAACTGGCGTGGTGCATAAATAAGCCACATACCAAACTAACTTACCTGCAAAACGAATAAACACGCATCAAACAAGTAATAAAAATGGCAACCCTTGGGTTGCCATTTTTATATACACTTTCACTTTCAATATAGACTAAACAACCAAGTGATTATTTACGAATATAATACAAAGCTAAGCCAGTAAATAACATGCTGGGCGCAATTGCACCCACCGCCGCTGGCAATTCATATACTATGCTCATCGGGCCAAATATCTCATTACTGATATAAAAGCTAAATCCTGCCACAACACCCAGTAGTACACGAGCTCCCATGGTCACCGTGCGTAACGGTCCAAACACAAACGATAATGCCACCAGCATCATCACAGCTACCGTTACCGGCTGCATAACCTTGCGCCATAAAGCCAGTTCATAACGACTAGGATCTTGTTGGTTAACCTTCAAATAATCGAGGTAGTCAATTAAGCCGCTAATGGATAATGCCTCTGGCTTAACCGACACTACACTCAACTTATCTGGTGTTAACGAAGATTGCCACACATCGGTATCAAGGTGATCACGAATAACCCGATCATCTTTAACCGTAGTATTTTCAACCACAGATAACTGCCAAGCATCGTCAATAAATACCGCGGTATTCGCATGGGTCACTCGGGTTAATTCTTGTTGATCGTTAAACTCATATAAACTGATGTTACTGAGCGTATTAACGTCTTGAACCTCACCAATATTAACGAATAAATCACCATCTTTTGCCCAAATACCACGATGAGACTTAATCAAACTGCCACCGGATATTTTAGTCGCTTGAAGCTCTTTTGCGCTTTTCTCCGCAATGGGTGCGCCCCACTCTCCCAGCGCCATGACCATAATCATCAACGGAATTGCCGTTTTCATCGCAGATTGAGTGATTTGTAAACGTGACATGCCAGAAACTTGCATCACCACTAATTCAGAGTTTGATGCCAGCATGCCCATACCAATTAACGCACCAAGCAGTACCGCCATTGGGAAAAACATTTCAATATCACGTGGCACTAAAAACAGCACGTAAATACCGGCATCTAGCATGGTATAAGCACCGCGCCCGACCAAACGTAATTGATCAACCCACTTAATGATGCCTGATAGCCCAGTCAAAATAAGTAAACACAAGCCTGATGTACTCACGATCATACGTGCGATATAAAGGTCTAATATTTTCATGCCGTCACCTGCTTACGTTTAAATAAGCCTAAGAACTTCATCCCTGTCGGGCGTTCTTTAATAAGTAACAACAATCCTAATAACAGCGCAAAGCCATGGATCCACCACATGCCTAAATACTGCGGCACCACCTCATCTTGCAGGGCTTTTCGGCCTGCAATCATTAATCCAAAGTAACCTAAATACAGCAAAATAGCGGGACCCATTTTAGCAAACTTACCCTGGCGAACATTAACCCGCGCTAACGGCACCGCAATCAAGGTCAATAATGGGATCGCGATAGGGATAGCTAAGCGCCATTGAAATTCAGCTGCAGCTTCAGGTCCTGGAGTATCCAATAATTGATCAACTGGCATTGCAGATAATTTACGTCGCCGCTCATCCACTTCCTGTTCTTTAATCTCCATTTTATAACCACCAAACTCAATCACTTGCAGTTCGAGTGATTTAGGACTGCCCTGATAACGAAAGCCTTTTTCAAGTTGTAACTGTTGGCTGCCAATATTATCTTCAATCACACGGCCTTTATTAGCGACGACAATATTTGTCAGGCCATTTTCATCTTCAGGATCAGGAAGCTGCGCCACAAAAACTTTATCTAAGCTATTGTCTTTATTTATTTTTTCAACAAACAAAACGGCTCGACCATTCGGACTAGCTTGAAAACGACCTTGTGTTAAGGCTGCTAATCCAGCTTCAGATTGGGCTTTTTCTAATACCTGATTCTGACGTTCTTCGGCCCAAGGTCCGACATAAACCGACAAATAAGCTGTGAATAATAAATTGGCAAAAGCAAGCAACAGGGTTACTCGAGTGACATACCATTCACTCACGCCGACGCCATGCAATACCACCATTTCATTTTCAGCATACATTCGCCCATGAGCTAATAATATCGCTAAAAAGAAGCTCAGCGGTAACACTAACACCGTCAATTGAGGCAGATTTAGCCCTAATAATGTCATCACTAACGAAGCGGGGAATTCACCATCAGATGCATCGGCTAAAACGCGCACAAATTGTTGACTAATAAAAATAGTTAACAGCACCAAAAGTACCGCAAATTGTGCTTTTAAAACTTCACTAATAAGATATCTAAATACAATCACAAGTAGGATCCGGTGGCTAAACTTATCTTTTTACTGGTATCAGAGCAACTTTCATGTAAACTGTCTACTTTCAGCAGTTTTGCTAGTTTTCTGACCAGCGCGGAAGGTGCTTTGGGGTCATGGTTAACATCTATTTTGGCTGTCAATTTACGCCTCTTTTCGTTAATAATCCCAAACAGTTATCACCTTTTCGTTGATTATATGCCAGATGGCCTAATGCAAACATTATCTAATAAATATAAAAATTTGTCTTTAAGAATCTAGGAGTGCTCATGGAGTTTAGCGTAAAGAGCGGCAGCCCAGAAAAACAACGTTCAGCCTGTATCGTTGTCGGCGTGTACGAACCTCGCCGTCTGTCTGGTATCGCAGAGCAATTGGATAAAATCAGTGAAGGTTACATTAGTAACCTACTTCGTCGGGGTGACCTTGAAGGTAAACCAGGGCAAATGTTGCTATTGCATCACGTACCAAACGTACTAAGCGAACGTGTTTTACTGGTTGGTTGTGGCAAAGAGCGTGAGTTAGACGAGCGCCAATACAAACAAATTATCACAAAAACCATCAGTACCCTAAATGAAACCGGTTCAATGGAAGCTGTGTGCTTCTTAACTGAACTGCATGTCAAAGGCCGCGACACCTACTGGAAAGTTCGCCAAGCCATTGAGAGCACCCAAAATAGTCTGTATTCGTTTGATGCATTAAAAACCCGTAAAGGCGAAACTCGTCGTCCATTACGAAAAATGGTATTCAACGTGCCGACACGCCGTGAACTCACCATTGGTGAGCGTGCAATTGAACACGGAACAGCCGTATCTGCTGGTATGCATTTATGTCGTGACGTGGCCAACATGCCGCCTAACATTTGTAACCCTGCATATTTGGCATCTCAAGCGCGTCAAATGGCTGAAGTGTATGAAAACCTTAAAGTCACGACGATAGGCGAAGAGCAAATGGCCAAGTTGGGCATGAACGCTTACCTTGCTGTGGGTCGTGCTAGTGCCAATGAATCTATCATGACTGTGATGGAATATCAGGGCGCCGTTGACAGTACTGAAAAGCCAATTGTCCTTGTCGGTAAAGGGTTAACCTTTGACTCTGGCGGGATTTCATTAAAACCTGGCGAAGCCATGGATGAAATGAAATATGACATGGGTGGCGCTGCTGGTGTTATTGGCACCATGAAAGCATTGTGTGAAATGAAATTGCCTATCAACGTTATTGGTGTATTAGCGGGTTGTGAAAACATGCCTGCTGGTAACGCATATCGTCCAGGCGACATTTTAACCACTATGTCGGGCCAAACGGTTGAGGTGCTTAATACCGATGCCGAAGGTCGTTTAGTGTTGTGTGATGTATTAACTTACGTTGAACGCTTTGACCCTGAATTAGTGATTGATACCGCTACCTTAACCGGTGCTTGTGTTATTGCATTAGGTAAGCACGCTTCTGGTTTATTCAGTTCGCATAACCCGCTTGCACACGAAATGCTAAATGCTGGTGAGCAAAGTGGTGACCGCGCATGGCGCATGCCGTTATGGGATGAATACCAAGACATGCTAGACAGCCCATTTGCTGACATGACTAACTTAGGTGGTCGTCCGGCAGGTTCGATTACTGCAGCGTGTTTCTTGTCTCGCTTTACTAAAAAGTACAACTGGGCACATTTAGATGTCGCAGGTACAGCTTGGAACAGCGGTGCAAACAAAGGCTCTACCGGTCGTCCGGTACCCATTTTAAGCCAGTTCTTAATTAATCGTGCTGGTGTTGAAATTAGCGAATAAGTATTAACTTTGACGCATATTAAAGGGTAAAGCTTAAGGCTTTACCCTTTTTTTATTGTGGAAGACGCCAATAAATTAACCTGTAAAGTAAACCCTTAAAACCATCTGTACTAGGCTAACCATTGACGATGTAACTGCTCTTCATCGCCTAAATAATCCAATACCCAAGCCAGCGCGGGTGACATTTGTTCATCATTCCACGCCAAACAGCAGGCGCTAGGTTGTTTAACTCTATGGAGCGTTTTACAGACTAACTTACCTGACTCAATTAACGGTCCAGCCAAATGCTGCGGCATGTAGCCTATCCCTAAACCTTCGACAAAACAGTTAATGGCACTGTGCCAGTCGGGCACCACTAAGCGTCGTTGACTGTTTAACAACCACGTAATCCGTTTAGGAATATCACGAGAGCTATCTTCAAGACAAATAGACGGAAAAACACGCAACTCATCATCATGAAGTGGACCCATAATATTTGCCAATGGATGATCAGGGCTGACCACAAACAGCCAATCAATATTGCCCATATTAGTGAATTTAAACGCCCCACCGACTGGATTTGCGGTTGTCGCACCAATGGCAATATCACTTCTTCCTGCGGCAAGTGCTTCCCATACGCCATTAAATACTTCAATCCGAATAATCAGCTCAACATCTTGAAACTGTCTATAAAAATCTGCAATTAACGCATGAACGCTATCCGTTCTCACAATATTATCCAATGCAATAGAGAGCATAGGCTTCCAGCCATTAGCCACTCGTTGAGTGTCTCGTTTCATCAACTCCATATCGTTAAGAAACTGGCGCGCTTTTACGGCGAAATGCCTTCCTGCTGGGGTTAGGCTGACACTGCGATGATGGCGAATAAATAACTCGACTCCCAGTTCAGTTTCAATTTGTTTGACTGAATAACTTATCGCTGACGGTACCTTGTGCAATTTTTTCGCAGCGGCGGTAAAACTGCCCGTTTGGGCGACAACGTCTATTAGCTCAAAAACTTGCTGTGAAAGCATATCAATTTAACTCGCTAGAAAATGTACGGTAACAGCACAAGATGAATAACGCATTCGAGGTTTAATATTGAACTGAAACCCTCCATGCCTGTAATTACATCATGGTATCAATATTTTTGATAGCAGCTGTCAAAAATAAACGTTTCCAGCTAATTTAGTAAACCATTAAGCTAGCGGCCTTTATTGAACTGACGAAAATAGATATGCCTAATTTGAACAATAACAATATATTAATCAACACAAAACAAACAAATATAACATTCTACTTGTTTCTGTTTTATTTAGCCTTACTGAGTATGTTAGGTTTTGTCGCTACCGACATGTACCTGCCATCATTCAAATCTATTGAAGGGACTTTTAATGCAAGTACCTCAGAAGTGGCCATCTCGTTAACCAGCTTTTTGGCTGGCCTCGCTATCGGACAGTTATTGTATGGGCCGTTAGTGCATAAAATAGGTAAACGGAATTCACTGTTTGCGGGTCTAAGCCTGTTTATGCTGGCAAGTGCACTCATTGCGTTCAGTGACAGCATGTTGATGATGAATATTGCCCGCTTCTTCCAAGCCATTGGTGCTTGCAGTGCAGCCGTTATTTGGCAAGCGATTGTGATAGAACAATACCCAGCCGATAAAGCTCAAAATATTTTCTCTAATATTATGCCTTTAGTGGCATTGTCTCCAGCATTAGCGCCCATTGCTGGCGCACTGATACTGAATAGTTTTGGTTGGCGTGCGGTGTTTATTAGCTTATGTATCATTGCAGTATTACTCATTGCCATGACGTATTTTTTTGTGCCAAAAGAAAAAGCTAGCGTACACAAAAGCAAAACTCATATCCGCTATAAGCAACTACTGGCCAATACCCAATATCTAGGTAATGTAGTAATTTTTGGTGCGTGTTCAGGGGCTTTTTTTGCTTACTTAACGTTGTGGCCTGCAGTGATGGAGCAGTATGGTTACGCCGCGACAGAAATTGGCTTAAGTTTTATTCCCCAAACCATCATGTTTATTGTCGGTGGCTACTCAAGTAAATTACTGATCCGCAAATTTGGCACCAAAGGCAGCCTAAACTGTTTACTGATATTGTTTGGTTTGTGTGTTGCGGCCATTTTCACCTCCAGTGTGATCCTCGATACAGAAACAATATTGCCACTGCTCATTGCATTCTCTTTGCTAGCAGGAAGCAATGGCGCTATTTATCCTATTGTGGTCAATAATGCTCTGCAAGAGTTCAGCAATAACGCGGCTAAAGCTGCAGGATTACAAAACTTTTTGCAGATTACTATCTCTTTTGGGGCATCAAGTCTGGTGGCAATTTGGGCAAGTGCGGGTGATAACGCTATTGGTTGGGGAATTCTGGCCTGTTCAGTATTGGTTGCCGTTGGCCACATAATTAAAAGCCATGATTCTTGGGCACAAATACATCAGAATTTTACCTTTCCTGATCCAGCAAGATTATCTCAAGCCTCAACTAAAAATGACCAGTAACCGTGGTCTGGCGATAAAATAACGCCTTATATGATGAGGTTATAAATTTGTCTATAACTTCATCATATGCTAGGTTATTTATTGAACAATTTAATGTTCTAATTAATCATCAAATTAACAATCACAAGGAATGGGTTGAATGACGCAACACAACCGCTTGATAATGTCATTAGCGTTGGCAAACCAATAAATGAAACGCTTGCCTTTAACGCTTTATATCATCTTCCTCAGCGTTTGCTTTGCACTCACGCCAACGGGCGAGCTATTTGCAAAAGACCATCCGCAAGTTCGATTTATCACCCATCCTTTACCCCCATTTAGTTATCTTGACAATGATCTTTTAAGCGGTTTTTCTATCGATATTGTTCAAGCGATGATGCAACATACCCAGCACACAGCCAACATTGAAATGTATCCCTTTAATAGAGCATTTCAGATATTGAAATCACAACCAAACACTGCGTTGTTTGTCATTGCTAAAAGGCCAGAAAGAGAAGTAAACATGAAATGGGTAGGTCCCATTATTAGCAGCGGAGTGTATTTTTACCAAAAACGTAATTCCGGACTCTCATTAGCATATTTAGAAGACTTAAAACGTGTCCGAAATGTTGGTGTAGTACTTGGTAATGCTGATCACACCTATTTGGATTCCCAAGGATTCACTAACCTCAGTACTGATAAATCCCAATTACAATCGCTCAAAATGCTCAGTTATGGCCGAGTTGATGTTGCGCCAATGAGCGAACTAGTGATGCCATTTTTGGCAAAAGCAGCCGATATCGATATCAACTCAATAGAACGTACCCCGATTAAGTTATACGACTCTACCTTGTATATCGCATTTTCAAACGACACTTCTGATGAGGTTATTGCACTATGGCAGCAAGCATTTGATGAGTTAAAATCATCAGGTATGTACCAGACCATTTATCAAGATTATTTTCCAACTGATACCGATATTGCTAAGCGATAACGGATCATTAATTTCCAATACATAACAACTGCAATAGATAATTTTTACTATCGAATTTTCGTTATCCGCTAAATATGCTTAATGCAATATCCCCAAAAGATCCTCTCTAAACCAAACTGACTAAGAATAAACAATGATTAACTTGTTACATGTAAGTAACAAATTTAATATAAAACCCAAAATAGCTTAAATGTATAATTTAATGAAATAAAACTCACTGAAAGGAATGTTCAGATGAAGGCGATGAAAGTCATACTCATTTCAATAGTCAGCGCGTTGGCGCTTTTTGGGTTAATGGCTATTTTATTGGGCTGGCTACTCAGTTCCATGTGCGGTAATAACGTTTACACCGAATCACTTTCATTAGATAAAATGTACAAGGCTGTTATCTTTGAAAGAAGTTGCGGTGGCGCTTCTGGCTACTCAACTCAAATATCAATCATAAAAGCTGACGAGCAACTGTGTGACAATTGTGCTGGCGACGTGTTCGTTGCCAATGACCATCCTAACGATAATAAACTCAACTTAGTCTGGTTAGGACAACAAGATTCTGACGACCAACAACTGCAAATTCATATTCCAGCTGATATCGTAATTGAGACTCAAGAAACGACTTGGTCCTCTTGGTTTGACAGTATCGATATTTCCTACCCTGTATTTGACCATTACCCATTAGCCTGTGAACAAACGCCGCAACCTAAAGCGTGTCAGTTTGTGACAAATGATCAGAAACTTATTGATGTGTTAATCAAGTATGAAGGCTTTAAAAACCATAAAGCACTGGCTGTATCGGTTAACGATATGGGTAATGTTAGATATGGATACGGTTATGGTTATGACTCAATGTTAAAAGCACAACGCAGAGCTTTAAAAGAGTGCACCAAAGGGACTCGTCCTACTCATGTAAAATGTGAGTTAATCCGTTAAGGCAAACCAATGCGATTTGAACCCAAACAACACAAAACACATTTAATTGATAATCAGAAAATAGATGTCTATTACAATCGTGTCACCACCCGTTTTAGCTTATCCATAAATCAGCAACAGGTTTATAGTCGACTACTGCTGTTAAGCCCATGGCGAAAGCAACAAATCCTTATAAACAACACGCCATACAACTTAACCATCATTTGGTTTTTATTGTGGCGATCCAGTTTAACCCCTACTCAGCAGTCAGACCGCCATCCTACAATTATAGAACTTCTGCCTGAACGGCGTAGAAAATCCATTATGATCGCGATATATTTAGGATTAATTAGCAGTATTAAACTGACGCTAGGGATATTAATCTATTCCAACGTCATATGAATATCGCATCACGAGGCCATTAACCCGCAGACGATTTTAGTGTAAACTCGAGCCCAACTTATTAACCTGTTATAAGCATCACCACATGACTCAAGCCTTGTTTTACCTTATGCCTGATAATCATAATCAAATGAGTGCATTAGATGCGCTCTATTTAGCTGCTTGCAGGTTAGCTGAACAACAATATCGTCAACAAAAAACCGTCTACATTCACTGCAAAGACAAACAGCAAGCTTATGCCATTGACGAATTACTGTGGCAATTTGAGCCAAACGCCTTTGTACCACACAACTTAAAAGGTGAAGGCCCAGTAACAGGTGCACCTGTGGAAATAGGTTTTGACACTTTAGGGCCAAATAAAAGTCGTCAAGTTCTGATTAATCTTGCAGACCAAATGCCCAGTTTTGCGGTAAACTTGCCCCATATTATCGATTTTGTCGCTAATGATGACGAACTTAAGCGCATTGCTCGCAATCGCTACCGTCAATATCAGAATGTAGGCATTACGCCCAGCACTCAAGCATTAGCTGAATAAACACTTAATTTAGATAGAGAACATAACGCTCCTATGGAAAAAACATACAACCCAAAGTCTATCGAACAAGCCCTTTACCAAAACTGGGAAGAGCAAGGTTACTTCAAGCCGCATGGTGATGAATCAAAAGGCAATTACTGCATCATGATCCCGCCACCGAATGTAACCGGTAGCTTGCACATGGGTCATGCCTTCCAAGACACCATCATGGATACCCTTACCCGCTTTGAGCGGATGAAAGGTAAAAATACCTTATGGCAAGTCGGCACCGACCACGCGGGTATTGCGACTCAAATGTTGGTAGAGCGTAAGCTTGAAGCCGAAGAAGGTAAAACTCGCCATGATTTAGGCCGTGACGCCTTTATTGATAAAGTGTGGGACTGGAAAGAACAGTCTGGTGGCACGATTACCAAACAGCTTCGCCGTATGGGCGCATCGGTTGATTGGGATCGCGAACGTTTCACTATGGATGAAGGCTTATCAAAAGCGGTTCAAGAAGTGTTTGTTCGCCTATACGATGATGAGCTCATTTATCGTGGTAAGCGCCTAGTTAACTGGGATCCAAAGCTTCACACCGCCATTTCAGACCTTGAAGTTGAAAACAAAGAGAAGCAAGGCCACATGTGGCACTTCCGCTATCCTTTGGCCCAAGGCGCATTAACAGCCGACGGTAAAGATTACCTAGAAGTGGCCACTACGCGCCCAGAAACCATGTTAGGTGACAGCGCAGTAGCCGTGCATCCAGATGATGAACGTTACCAGTCATTAATTGGTAAATTCATTCTATTGCCTATCGTTAACCGTTTAGTGCCGATTGTTGCCGACGATTATGTCGACATGGAATTTGGAACCGGTTGTGTAAAAATCACTCCAGCCCATGACTTTAACGACTATGAAGTCGGTAAACGTCATCAACTGCCTATGTACAACATCTTCACCTTAGATGCCGCCGTACGCAGTTTTGTTGAAGTGATTAATACTGATGGCACCCCAAACAAAGGCGTCGAGATGGCCTTGCCAGAGCGTTATGTTGGCCTCGATCGCTTTAAAGCCCGTGATGCTATCGTGGCTGAATTTGACAGCTTAGGTCTACTTGAAAAGGTCGCTCCGCACGGCTTAAAAGTACCTTATGGCGATCGCTCTGGTGTGGTGATTGAACCATTACTAACCGACCAATGGTACGTGGCTGTGCAGTCAATGGCTAAAACAGCCATTGAAGCAGTAGAAACTGGCGAAATTAAGTTTGTGCCGCAACAATACGAGAACATGTACTTCTCATGGATGCGCGATATTAAAGACTGGTGTATTTCACGCCAGTTATGGTGGGGACACCGTATTCCAGCTTGGTACGACAAAAACGGCAAAGTCTACGTTGGTCGTAACGAAGCAGAAGTGCGCGCTAAACATCAATTTGCTGACTCTGTGGTACTACGTCAAGACGATGACGTATTAGACACCTGGTTCAGTTCAGCATTATGGACATTCTCAACCTTAGGTTGGCCAGACAATTTAGAAGATTTAAAAACCTTCCACCCAACCGACGTGTTGGTTACCGGTTTTGACATCATCTTCTTCTGGGTTGCCCGCATGATCATGATGACCATGCACTTTATTAAAGATGAAGATGGCAAGCCACAAGTGCCTTTTAAAACCGTTTACGTTACCGGTCTTATCCGTGACGAAGTCGGCAATAAAATGTCAAAGTCTAAAGGTAACGTACTTGATCCATTAGACATGATTGACGGTATCGAGCTTGAAACCTTAGTTGAAAAGCGCACTGGCAACATGATGCAACCGCAACTTGCCGCGAAGATTGAAAAGAGTACCCGTAAAGAATTTGCCGACGGCATTGAAGCTCATGGTACTGATGCACTGCGCTTTACCTTAGCAGCAATGGCATCAACTGGCCGCGACATCAACTGGGACATGAAACGTCTTGATGGTTACCGCAGTTTCTGTAACAAGTTATGGAATGCGTCACGTTACGTGTTAATGAACACTGAAGTGCAGACGGATCCTGATAGCGATGAAGCGGGCGAGCCTTTAGATTGCGGTCAACTGTTAGTAGATGGCAAACCGGGTGAGATGGAATTGTCGTTAGCCGATCGTTGGATCATTGGTTTGTTTAATCAAACCGTGAAAACCGTTGAAGACCACATGGCCGCTTTCCGTTTCGACTTAGCCGCTAACACCTTATACGAGTTCACTTGGAATCAATTCTGTGACTGGTATTTGGAATTAACCAAGCCTGTTATGCAAAATGGCACTGAAGCGCAAATGCGCGGCACTCGCCACACTTTGGTCAACGTGCTTGAAAAAATGCAACGTCTAATGCATCCATTTATGCCGTACATTACTGAAACGATTTGGCAACGTGTTAAACCGTTAGCAGGCGTAACTGGCGATACCATCATGCTAGCATCATTCCCAACTTATCAAGCAGATCAAGTTGATGCGACCGCGATGGCCGATCTTGAATGGGTTAAGCAAGTGATTGTGGCTGTACGTAATATTCGTGCTGAACTTAATATTGCCCCATCAAAGCCGCTTAATGCGTTACTGCGTGGTGTGAGCTACGAAGATCGTATTCGTCTTGAAGCAAACCAAACATTCTTTGCAAGTTTGGCTAAACTCGAAACGATGACCATTTTATCTGAAGGTGAAACGGCGCCAATGTCGAGCACTCAGTTAGTTGGCAATATGGAGCTATTAATCCCAATGGCAGGTTTGATCGATGTAGGCGCAGAAATGGCCCGTATCGATAAACAGTTAGAAAAGCTTGCTCAAGAGATTGCCCGTATTGAAGGTAAATTATCTAATCAAGGTTTTGTGGCTAAAGCCCCTGCTGCGGTAATTGATAAAGAACGCGCTAAAATGACCGATTTAACTCGTGACATTGAAAAGTTAAACGAACAAAAAGTCGAATTAGCTAAGATTTAACGGCAAACATAAGTTGTTGTCTTAAGGTTTACTTTGTTTAACAAAGCACTCTTCAAAAAAACCAGCGAATAACTCGCTGGTTTTTTATATTCGTTGATGTGACCCATGGCGATAATATTAGGTTTATTTGGTTCAAAATTGAAACTTTGATATCTCAACTTACATTTTTGGTGTATAAGCTTCGGCCAATATCATCATTCTATCTAATGGGTCAAAACCATGTCTGATAAATACTTTTTTAAAGGTCGTAGAACCCCTAAGCCAGCTTATGGTGAAAGTGGTTATAACACCAAACGTGCCGCCAAACTGGGCACGGAAGCGTTACCGTTAATATTGTCAGTTCAAACCGAAGCTCGCCAACATGAAGTGGCTGCTATGGTCGCTGAACAGCAACTCTTTGCTAATATCACTATTGATGCAGATAAGCCTGAAAACATTGTTGATTTAACTGGTTTATTGAATAAACCCAAAGCGGTTACTTCTGAAGCTAAGCCAAACCGCAATGATGCTTGCCCTTGCGGCAGTGGTAAAAAGTACAAAAAGTGTTGCGGTGCTTAAACCAAAATACCAACGTTAGGCTCGTTGGTCACTAACGGACCAATGATTAAATATTGAAGCGGATCTTACGATCCGCTTTTTTATTGCCTTTAGATTGTTAACGTTAACGTTGTATACACTTAACAATCGAGGCTTACCTATGTAACCACATCACAAATTCACAAATGAGCGGCACTCTTGGCGGATCACTTATGGATAGGGTTTGGTATTAATCACGAACTTAGGTAAAGTGTCAGCCTTTGTTATAAAAATGAAACAGACCATAAAATAAAAGGGTGACTTATGAGCACTAATTCGCACTCAGACAATGATTTGAGTGAAGTAAAACAGTTAGGCATGTGGGCCGCGATCACCAGTTTAGGCTATATATTTTGGCTTGTCGGTGGTATGGAGCTAATAGAACGCATTGCCTATTATGGTGTCAAAGCCAGTGCTGGCTTATACGCTAAAGCGCCAGTATCACAAGGCGGACTGGGCATTAATTTAAGCGATTACGGTATTATTATATCCGTGTGGGCGTTGCTACAAACCTTCGTACCAGTGCTAACTGGCGGAATTTCTGACCGTGTCGGTTACAAAGAAACCATTTTCGTTTCTACCATCATCAAAATCTGTGGCTATTTAACCATGGCATTCTTCCCTAGCTTCTGGGGTTTTCTCGCTGGCGCCATGTTGCTAGCCATGGGTACAGGGGTATTCAAACCTGGTATTCAAGGCACTTTAGTACTGTCAACCAACCGAAATAATACTTCAATGGCTTGGGGCATTTTTTACCAAGTGGTTAACATCGGTGGATTTTTAGGTCCATTGGTGGCGGTACATATGCGTCAATTATCTTGGGATAACGTGTTTTACGCCTGTGCAGCCATTATTTCGTTTAACTTTTTATTCTTATTGGCTTACAAAGAGCCCGGCAAAGCTGAGCGCTTAGAGCGCGCACGCCAAGTGAAAAATGGTGAAATCACACAAGAAGCACTGTGGAAGGATGCCTTAAGAGAACTAAAGAAACCTGTGGTGATTTACTACATGCTGGTGTTTGCCGGTTTTTGGTTTTTATACAACTCATTATTTGATGTATTGCCTATTCACATTGCGGAATGGGTTGATACCAGCGTCATTGTCACCTCTTTATTTGGCCCAGAAGGCACCAGCAGCGGCATATTGCAGTTCTGGCTAGGGTTGAATAATGACGGCACCAAAGTGATGCCAGAGGGTATGCTTAACCTCAACGCGGGGATGATCATGACCACTTGCTTTATTGTTGCTGCGCTTACGGCTAAATATCGCATTACCACCACCATGTTTGTCGGTTGCTTATTGAGTATTTTAGCCATTGCCTTGGTCGGTGCATTTAATGCGGCTTGGATGATTGTATTGGCTATTGCCATGTTCTCTGTCGGCGAAATGATGATCAGCCCAAAGAAAAACGAGTTTATGGGTAACATCGCACCTGAAGGTAAAAAAGCCATGTATTTAGGCTTTGTCATGCTTCCTCAAGGCATAGGTTGGACGTTAGAAGGTTATTTCGGCCCTAAGCTTTATGACATGTACGCGTCAAAAGAACGCATCGCCCGTGAAGCGCTATCTGAACATGGTATGAACTTAACCGATATTGCTAACATCCCTCAAGGTGAAGCATTTAGTCGCTTAGTCAGTACCACAGGTCAAGACCCACAGGCATTAACCCAAGCTTTATATCAAGCCAACAATATCGGCATGGCTTGGTATATTATAGCCGCCATTGGGATTATTTCTGCAGTAGGTATTTTCATCTACGGAAAATGGCTATTAAGGATGCTGCGCCAACAAGTGGCTTAGTTGAGCTGACTGTAGAGTACTTTCCATATTTGATATAAGGGAAGCAGCAATGCTTCCCTTTTGTTTTTCTCGCCCAAAATAGGTTGATAGATTATTAATGAAGCAATAATACAGTCCCTCGTTAACGTCCCTCTCGTCAACTTACTTCCCATTAACTTATAACGCATTAACTCCGTTGTTATTACCGACTATGGTTTATTACCTACTCTATTTATTACCTACTCTATTTATTACCTACTCTATTTATTACCTACTCTATTTATTACCTACTCTATTTATTATCTACACAGTCCACTGCCAATTGGTAGCCCATATACATCAAATGACGCACATCAAATAACAGACGTAATGTGTCAATAATCTCAACGATTTACATGCCGAACTGTCTGGCCCATTAAGTCATTATCAGTTTAGATAAAGCGCCACTAGGTTAGATGATTCAGTTGACGTTGAAATGTCATTAACCTCTTCAATGGTCGATTAAATAGCGATAACTAAAGCTATTGGCATTGGTTGGATTGAGCAGATTTGATTAGGTTGGTTTGGTTTAAGTCGGATTAGATTGGGTAATAAATGATACTGAACGATATCTTCTTGAGAAGAAATATTAATACCGGCTGGCCATTAAGTGCTTATACACTGATGGATAAAATGAATAAAAAAAGGGAGGCATTGCTGCCTCCCTCTTACTTACTTTCTTAAGTGATGATTAAGAAGTTATCTAGATATTTAGTGCGCTGCACCAGAGTGAACTTTATCAAGACCGTAAGTTTTACCTTCAGCATGACAAGTTGCGCAAGACTCAATTGGTACACCGGCAGCAGACATTACGCTATCACCAGCAACTGTCGCACCATTACTCTTGAAGTGAGCTAGAGCAGCAGCACCAGAGTGAGCGTGACAACTACGACATGCTTCAGCGACAGGAGAAATAAATTCGCCACCACTGATTGCAATTGCAGTTCTGCCAGATGTTAACGTACCAGTGCCAGAGAAGAATGGCATAGCATCCCCTGCAGCATTCGCATCTTTATGACAAGCTTGGCAATTTGTTTTAGTTGCAGGATAGTTAACCCAAGTTTCACCATCTGTACCTAAGTAAATGCCAGCACCTGTGCTACCTGCAAACAAACCACTGTGGAAGCGATGTGCTACGGTCACTAGATCACGGTTGTTATAAGTTAACCCTTCAACAACTTCAAACGTAGGTTCGCCATCAGCATCTACACCAGCTTGCTTGTAAACATCTGCATGGTAAGAACCTGCATAGTTGTTGTTATGACAATCAGCACATTGTGTAAAGTTAGTCACACCATGGTTAGGTGATTTAACGTGAGACAAGTTGTCATGACAAGCATTACATTTAGCTTCGTCAGCTGTTGTACGGTCGTTACCAGCCTGTGTAGGTGAGGTATAAGCTGTCAACTCAGGACTAACGAAACGTAGATTGTCCTCAGTTAATACGCCTTTAGCCGCAACTGCATCAAACATAAAGTACTTAGTGACGATGTTAGCTGGAACAGGTACATCACAAGCACCAGTATCGGTTCCTGCACCTTCAGCTAGTTTGGTATTAACAACAACCATATCGGTCGTTGTATTACCACACATGTTCATTTCAGAAGTAACTGAAAGTATTTGGCCGTCTAACTGATTAGGTGTAAGTGCTTTAGTTAAGGTTAACTTGCCACTTTGAACCACAAACATTTCTGGATTAGAAGCTGTATTGATACTTAAACCACGCACATAATCGCCATTGCCATCAAGTGTACCGATTAAAATATCATCACCTGATTTAGCTTTGTTTAAGTACTGAGTTAAATCAGTACCATCAGCCGCAACCACACCATTTAATTTAACATCAATGATGACAGTTAATACGTCTGACGCGACTTCAGCAGAAGCAACCTCTAGTACCAAACCATTTTCAAAGGCGGCACGGCGATCAACACTGTGAGCTTCGATTGGGCTTAAACTACCTGCGCCATGACAACCAGAACAAACAGCGTCACTAGCAGGAACGATACCTCTATGGTTAACACCCGTCGTTAAATCAACATCAACGTGACATGATAAACAGGCTTCAGCATAGACATTGTCGTTCCACTGTGTGCCATTATCATGACAAACAGTACATTCATTTAACTCAGCAGGAAATCCAACTCCACCAAACATTTCTTTGGCTTCACCAGTCAACTTGTCAGCAATATGATGACCAGCATGAATGGTATGGATCATGGCATTGAAGTTAACGTTAAAACCAACTTCAGGATCGTCTTGTCCACCAGCATAAGCAGGATTATGACAAGCTACACAATTTTCAACTTTTTGGTAATTATGATGAGCACCAATGTTGGCAATACGCATATCAGTATCAGCGTAACCTTCCATTGGGCTATGACATCTAATACATGCTGCACTAGACACAGCATCTTTTGCAGAAACAGCAAGTTCGCCAGTAGCAGGAATAAAATCTACTGGAGTTGATAAAATCTTATCACTTACTGCTGTACCATCAGCCATCGTAACGTCATAGGCACGAATAAACACACGGACTAAATCGTTTGCATCACCACTTGCTAATACCACAGGCGCATTACCATCATGTGCCCAAGAACCAGTATAAGTACCAGGATTAGCTTCATCTTCAACTAATGTACAAGCATCGACTACAGCGCCGCCTCGAGCTGCGGCAGTACCGGTTAAGGTACAATACATGCTGCTACCAAAATCATTGGCAAGTGCATGGTTTGTCCACAACATTGGTGCGCCAGTGTCAGTAGCATTAGCTGATTGACTGGTCACGTATAACGCAACTTTATCAAGCCCAGTGTATGGAACGTCCGCTCCGCCACTTCCTTTACCTGTTACAGTAAATTTAACGTTAAATGGATCAGCACCTACTACGACGATATCCGTAGGAGCCAGTGTTAAGGTAAAGTCATAGGCATTTTCAACTGTTGTAACAACCGAACCAGCTGGAGTACCAGGCGTGCCAGGTGTTCCATCTGTACCCGCGGCACCAGCAGCTCCGTCAGCACCATCACTGCCGTCAGAACCACAACCGGTCACACCTAACGCTGCAATAAACGCTGCAGCAAGTAATGTTCTATTATATTTCTTCATTTTAAATCCCCCGATTTAAATTTGTAGGTTTTACGCATCTAAAATATAAGGAAATAGAACAAAACACCCGTCTGCAGTGGTAAACCTGTGAGGTTTGGTTACAAATTCGTTAACAGTAATCGATAGTTTTAGTTTTAGGTATACGCAAAAATGAAACCGTCAGTTTCAGATTAAGTAACCCTAAAGAGGTATTAAATGTATTTTGATAATGTAAAAAATAGTGGGTGACCAATAAAAAACCATAAAATCAGCGATTTACATAAATAATGGCTATAAAAAAGATTCAGACCACAAAATTAAGTGTTCTGAATCTCATCAAAAAATGTTACCAATCTTCACACTAGCAATGACTTAATGATATTGATTATCACTTCCTTAACATTTGACGAATAACGGCGGTAGTGTTCTGCTCGCTCAATTAAACAATAACTTGGCATAGCCATCACGCTATTGAGCTTATTAAATTCATCATGTGGAAGTTTTTCTACTCGTAATTGAGGAATTTGTTGCGCAAACGAACCTTCATTACAAATCGTAATGGCTAAGCTGTCCATGGTCAGTATGTGCCAATACCAATCTTCGAGTTTTCTTGCGCACTCAATATCTTCTAGTAGCAAACCATGGGTTTGACAATATAACTCTAAAGGATCAATACGATTGTTAAAGCCTTTACAGCGTAAATACACCACAGGGTGTTGAATAATATCTTCTAACTTGATGTTCTCAACACTACCCCAAAATGAATGGTTAATATTACCTACAACGCATAAAGACGTCACATTGGCAATAGGATAAGCCTCTAAACCATGAGCATCTTGAGTTTCAAAGCCAATACCAAAATCGAGTTCGCCATTGTAAATCAACTCTTCCGTGTCAGCTTGCCAACTGTGAAGTTTAACTTTGCCGATAACATCACGCGGAAGCTTACTTAACGCAATGGCTACACTGGTAATAATGCTCGGCGATACTGCAATATGTAAAATCGGTGTTTGATGGTGATTTAAGCGGTCGTCTGCCACTCGCTCAATTTGGCTCACCATGTCACACAATTGGCATACAGGCTGATATAAACGTTCAGCTAATGGGGTCGGTTTTAGCCCTTGTTGGCGACGAAAAAATAATTCGTCATTAAAAATAGCCCTTAATGATGTTAAACATCGACTAATTTTTGGCGCGGATACAGCAAGCTCTTTGGCTGCAAAATTAGCAAAGCCGGTTTCGTAAATGAGCTTAAACACCAACAAACTAAATACATCTAATTCGCTGACTTTTTTCAGTGCTTGAATATCCACATATCACCTAATCTGCTGTAATGAGGCGATTAAATTAACATGTATCCAAATAAAAAAAATTGATCTAGTGCTGAAAAATGCTATCAACTTCAGCTTTTGTTAATGAACGAAATTCACCCAACGCTAACTGGCTATCAAGCACGATTTCACCAATAGATTCACGATGCAGCGCCACCACCGGATTTCTAAAACGACCAAACATTCGCTTAATTTGATGGTACTTACCTTCACGCAACACCACCCGAGCTTGATGACTCGATAATACCGTGAGTTGTGCCGGCAATGTGGTGATGTCTTCAAATTCAAAATACATCCCTTTAGCGAATGCCTCTACATACCCTTGCTCTAACGGATTAGCTAAGGTTACCAGATACTGTTTGTCGACTTTATGCTGCGGCGACATTAATGCTTCGGACCATTTAGCGTCGTTGGTTAATAATAATAACCCGGTAGAATGTAAATCTAATCTACCGGCAATATGCAACATTTCAGTGTTAACCCCGGTCATTAATCCTAATGCTGTTGCATGTTTATCATCAATGGTTGCACTTACTACCCCATCAGGTTTATTAAGCATATAGTACTGTTTTTGATATTGACGCAGCACCACACCATTACATTCAATATGAGTAAACTCATCAATTTGTAAGTCTGGTGACTTAGCAAACTGGCCATCGACAAGCACTTTATTGGTGACTAACAATAGCCGAACCGCTTTTTTGGGGATTTGTAACGTACCAGCAATAAATTGGTCCAGTCGACCTCGTTTAGACACCATAAAACTTCACCAATATAGAATGATACCAATTTGTTTAAGAATACCTTATTCTGTTAAAAGGCAAAAACATTAAGGAGTAACATGCTTTCGCAACCTGCTAGTACAGATTTGCGCCCAGATATGACCAGCGCTGAATTAAAACAGGCGATTAAGTCACTGGATCAATATTTACAAGATAACATTTTTCAAAGTGCAATTAATGACACCTTGAATAAGCGATCACATTTTTTCGATGCGCTATTATGCCAACTTTGGCAACCCTTCGAATTAGATCCCGCGCGTATCTCGCTCAATGCAGTTGGGGGTTACGGCCGGCAAACCTTACATCCTTTCTCTGATATCGACATCTGCGTTATTCACGATGGTCCATTAACGCCTACGGAAGCCGCTTCTGTAAGCCAATTTCTGACTCAACTTTGGGATCTTAATCTCGATTTAGGTCACGCTGTACGCAGTTTAACTGACACATTCCAAGCGTGTAAGGATGACGTAACCATTGCAACCAGTTTACTGGAAATTCGTCATTTATTCGGTAATAGTCAGCACCAACAGCAAGTGTTGAATGCACTGTACGGCCAGGATTTATGGCAAAGCCAAGCGTTTTTTAATGCCAAACTCAGCGAACAACAAGAACGTCATGCCAAAGCACAAGGCACTTCATACAGTATTGAACCCAATCTTAAAACCAGCCCAGGTGGTATGCGTGATATTCAAACCCTTACCTGGGTTGCTCGCAAACATTTCGGCGTTGCCAATATGCAATCACTACGTCGCTTTGGTTTTTTAACTAATGACGAATATGCTGAATTAATGGAGTGCCAACACTTTTTATTTAGAGTGCGCTTTGCCTTACATCAAGCAGCCCAACGTTCTGAAAATCGTTTATTACTGCAATACCAAGCTGAAGTGGCTAAATTAATGGGTTTTGGTGATGGTATGCCCATCGGTGAAAGCGGCAATATTGCTATTGAAAAAATGATGCGCCAATTATTTCGCGCCATGAAGCGCATCAGCGAGTTAAACAAAATTTTAATGGCGTATTTCCAACGAGAAATTATTCCAGAGCTCAATCCACAAATAATCGCGATTAACGATAATTTTGAAATTGTTGATAAGTACATTCACGTTCGCGACGAAACCGTATTTATCGATCGCACCCAAATTATGGCGTTATTTGAGTTTATCGCGATTCATCACGACAAAATAATCGGTATTACCGCAGAAACCTTACGATCTTTACGCCAAGTAAGACGTCGTTTAATGGGTGATTTACAAGATTTTCAGCGTTGTCGAGAGCAATTTAAAGCGATATTTGTTCACCCTCAAGGCATGGGACTCGCCATCACCTTGATGCATCAACATGGTATTCTAGCCTCTTATTTACCGCAATGGCGTGAAGTTGTTGGCCAGATGCAGTTTGACTTATTCCATGCCTATACAGTCGACGAGCACACCCACAAGGTGCTTAAAAATATATATCTCTACGGAAACGACATCAAAACGTTGGATAAAGATCTGGCATTAGCCGCTGATATTTATCAAAAAATGTCTAATAAGTCGACGCTGTTATTTGCTGCATTGTTTCATGATTTAGCCAAAGGCCGTGGCGGTGACCATAGTAAACTCGGTGCTGTTGATGCCAATTTATTTGCTAAGTTTCATGGCTTAAAAGTTTCACAAGAGAAACTGATTTGCTGGCTAGTAGAAAATCATTTGTTAATGTCTATTACCTCACAACGCATGGATATTTATGATCCTGATGTCGTGAATGCTTTTGCCAAAAAAGTAGGTACCTTAACCCGTTTAGACGCCCTGTACTGCCTGACCATTGCCGACATTCAGGCAACCAATGATGATCTGTGGAATGACTGGAAAGCGTCACTATTAAAAGATTTGTATTTTGTTACTCGTAAAGCACTGCGCAATGGTTTTGAAAATATTCTGCAACTGCGTACTTTGGTACGGGAACACAAGCAAGAAGCACTGAATTTATTAGCCACAGATGACGATAGCAGTCACGATATCAAAAAATTATGGCGTCGTTTACCTATCGCCTTTTTCAGTAATGCCGAAGCGGATGATATCGCCAGATACACCCAAGCGATGATTAACCACGATCTTACGCCTGTAACAGACAATCAATACAACACGCTAATTTTACTCGACGATGTCGTGGTAAAAGGTTGCAGTGACGTGTTTGTTTACACCAAAGACAGACACGGATTGTTTGTAAAATTATTCAATACATTAGCGACATTACGTATTTCGGTGAAACAGGCACAAATAGCCCGAACTAAAGACGGTTATGTGGTTGAGTCATTTAAAGTACTCGATTTTGATGAAAAGCCAATTACCAGTGCACAGCGTCGTGAACAAGTCATCAACAAGTTACATCAGGTGCTGGATAAAGGTATTAATTTACCGAAAAAACGCCAGTCGAGGCGACATCAGAGTTTCGATAATCAGCCCAATATCGAATTTTTGCATTCACGTAAATCGACCCGTAGCTTAGTCAATGTGTCTGCATTAGACACCAGTGAGTTTATGGAACAAATTGCCAGTGCATTCAGGGAATTGGATTTGAATATTCATTCGGCCACCATCAGTACGGTCGGCGAACGCGCAGACAATGTATTTTTATTATCCAATAAAGACGATCAGCAGTTAACCCCTGAACAACAGCAGCAATTGTCGGCAACATTAATGCAAGCTATCACCACAGACGAATAACGACCTTAATCAGTCAGTGTTGTTGATACAAATGAGCCATGTGTGAATGAATCACCATGGCGCTTTTATTTCACCACTAAGCAGGCTTTGAGCAAACTGATGACTATGCGATAATCATGCCCATCAACTGCCGTAAATTAGGTCATCATGTCACAAGCCTTTAGTTATACTGCTGAATATGTACTAGACAAGTCGTACTTTGAAGAATGCTATCTGCAATCAATTCATCCCAGCACATCACCAAAACGTTTTATTAAAACCGCCATTTTTGCACTGGTTGGTTTGGCTATTTTAATGCTCGACACTCTAAGCCCAACATCAATGAGCACCAAAGAAACCTACTATTTAGGTTACTTTTTTATTGGCTTAGCCGTGGTAGAGTTTTTGAGTATTCGTTTTAATAAAACCTGGTGGTTATGGCGTCAAATGATGAGTAAAGCGGCAGGTGAGCATGTCAATCTTACAATAGATGATAATGGTATCAGTAGTCAGTCACTGCATGTTAATCAACAGATTTTGTGGACTGATATTTATCGAATTACTGAAACCGATGCGGGCTTGTTAATTAAACTGCAAAAAACCACGACTTATTTGTCTAAACGCTGCTTAGATAAAAGCGTTATCGACTTTATTAATCAAAAACAATAGCTTAAAAATAACTAAGTACTAGTTCAAGACAGTATTTAAATATAGTAGTTCAAGACAGTAGTTAAATACAGTAGATCAAAAAACACCACGTTTAGGCTAACGCATTCGCAATGCGTGGACGAATGTCGCTAAGTAACTCATCTTCAAACCATGGATTACGACTAAGCCAAATATTATTGCGCGGACTGGGGTGTGGGATTGGGATATAACGAGGCCCAAACCTGCGCCATTGCTGCACTGTTTCGGTTAATGTTTTCGGCTTATCGGTTAAATAATACTGTTGTGCATATTGCCCCACCAGCAAGACCAACTTGACGTTAACTAACTGCTGCAGCAATAAACCATGCCATTTAGGCGCGCATTCTGGCCGAGGAGGTAAGTCGCCAGATTTTCCTTTACCAGAACCGGCATAACTGCCCGGATAACAAAAGCCCATCGGCATAATAGCAATCTGTTTTGCATCGTAAAAAACGTCTCTCGTTACCCCTAACCACAGACGCAATCGGTCGCCACTGGCGTCATCAAATGGAATACCCGACAAATGTACTTTACGTCCAGGGGCCTGACCGATGATCAACACTTTTGCTTGCGGATCAATTTGCACTACTGGGCGTACACCATCTACCAGGCTTGATACGCAAAGTTGACAACTTTTTACTTGAGTGAGCAACGAAACCATATTCAATACCTTACTTTTTGTATATAAAATCATAAAAAGCGCGTTAATCGCTATATCTAACGGAACTAAGCTGCAGTAGTATTTGTCAAAATAACAAAGTTCTCCCAAGAAGGAACAACCATGCAACATTCACGTCATTCACGTTTAGCCCTTACGACTTTAGCTGCTATGTTAATTAGCGGTACAGCGATGAGTTTTAGTGCTGCTGCACTTCCCCAAGCACCCGTTAGCGATGTAGTTTCATTAAAAGAAGCCTGCCAGCAAATTGCACTTGAAGACCAACTGCCAGAAAGTGAACTCGGCGCATTTTTGCTTGATTGCGTTAACGACCAATTAACCGAAATGGGCTACGAACGTGTTGCGAGTCTAGATTAAGCCAATACTAAACCAATGCGAAACCAATACTAAACCAATACTAAGCCTAGACTACCCTCATGATGACGAGTATCAACTGACTCCCATAAAAAAACGCCATTAAGGCGTTTTTTTATGGGAGTCACCGTTGTTTGAGTAACATAAGCTTAAAACGCTTGGCAAAATATTCCAATCGATGCACCGATGGCAACAAACCAAGACAATGAACGTAATGTGCCAAAATTCAATAAATACAGCGCATGGTAAACCAGCCGTGCGACCACATGTACTATGGCTAAAAGCGCAACAATATCGGTGACATTATTGGTCAGTAATGCTGTTAATACTGCAATCCCAAATACGATTAGCGATTCAAATGCATTTTGATGCCCTGCTAATGCTCGCGCCCCAAAACCGGTTAATTGAGCTTGCTGGGCTCTTGGATGGTCATTGTCATATCGGCCTAATTTAGCCATTGCCATCGCTAATGGAACTTTTGCCGCATACGGCAACAGCATGGCAATCAATAAACATATCAGTATCGTCTGCATAATCTATCCTTAGTTATTAATATTCTTATTATGTGTAGCTGTGTTTTAGTTGTATTCGTTGTATTAGTTGTATTAGCTGTATTCGTTACGATTGAACGCGTTGTGTTAACCACTAGTGTAATCAGAACAAAATAACATAATCTACCGGCCTTAATAACAACCTAATTCATATAATGCTTAAGCACTCATCTGCAAAATCGTAAATTATTGTTTCACCTTATAAATCAATCACAAGTTAACACATCAACAACATTTTAGTGACTAGTCTACACTTTAACTTGAAAGATCTTTCGCAGCACCACGGTCATTACTAATACCTCCTAACAAGAATAATGGCTGTATCTAGTCAATCTTGTCATGGGTAAACATGAATAGCAGTAAACATAATAACCACAAATGCAAGGAATACATCATGAATATGAAAGCACAAAGCAGCTTAACCGGCGCAGCATTAGCACTCGCAATGGCAAGCTTATCAGGTCAGGCTATGGCCGCTGAAACAAGCACGGCACCTTTGGCAGCAGGCGAAACAGATTTAGTCCATTGTTACGGCGTTAACACCTGCAAAGGCCATAACGATTGTAAAACAGCCGACAATGCCTGTGGCGGTCAAGCAAGTTGTAAAGGCACTGGTTTTGTTGGCATGCCTTCAAAAGCCTGTGCTGATGTAGGCGGCACGCAAAAAGATGATTGGGTTGGTAAAGTCACTAAAGCTGATTTAGTACATTGTTACGGTGTTAACGTCTGTAAAGGCCATAACGATTGTAAAGGTGCTGATAACGCTTGTGGCGGTATGGCAAGTTGTAAAGGCACTGGTTTTGTTAGCACTACAGCAAAATCTTGTGCTGATATTGGCGGTAAAACAAGCTAATTAAGCTTCGTTTGATGACGCTGTCACCTACTATTGTGACAGGGTCATCAGCTTACTATCTCAATTATTAACGCAAGTTTTGCCTAAATTAAGCTAGAACATTTGCATTAAAATAGGATTCACCATGCCAGATACGCGCATTACAGAAGACTTTCTCGGATTTGGCTTGGGCTTACGAACCGACCATTTTGAATACATTTTGCAACACCAGCCAGATATTGACTGGTTTGAAGTGCTATCTGAAAACTACTTAGTCGCTGGTGGTAAACCCCGATATTATTTAGAAGCCATTGCCGAACAATATCCTGTAGTGATGCATGGCGTATCGATGTCGATAGGCAGTACCGATCCTTTAGACATGGATTACTTAAAAGCCCTTAAAAAGCTCAGTAACGACATTCAACCTAAATGGATATCTGATCATATTTGCTGGACCTCAATTCACGGCGTCAATAGCCATGACTTACTGCCACTGCCTTATACCGAAGAAACCGTTAATCATGTAGCGCAGCGAGTTCGGCAAGTACAAGACGTACTAGGTCGTCGAATTTTACTGGAAAACGTATCGAGCTATTTGTCATACCAAGACTCGACCATGGATGAATGGGATTTTTTAAGCCAAGTAGCAGAAGCCGCAGATTGCTTAATATTACTCGACATCAATAATATTTATGTCAGCGCCCGTAATCATCATTTTAATCCACTCGATTACCTTAAAAAAATCGACCCACGCCGGGTACAACAGTTTCACTTAGCTGGCCACAGCGATTTTGGTGATTATGTCATTGATACCCACGACCACGATATTCCGCCGTCAGTGTGGACCTTATACCAAGCGGCACTAGAGCGCTTTGGCGCGGTTAGCACCATGATTGAGCGCGACGCTAATATTCCCGAGTTCCCAGCGTTATACCAAGAATTACTCGAAGCGAAAAACATTGCTCAGTTAACCTTGCCCGACGACCCTGCCCTAGCACGCTCACAGTTTGGCACTCGTTCACTTGATGACGTCAGCAAATTCATCAGCGCTAATCATGCTTCATCGCAAAAAGTCAGGGCATAAACATGAGTCGTTTAGCTGAAATTCAACAACAATTTATGCAATATTTACTGTCTGATGGTTCGGATACACAGCACGGACAGATTCAGTCGGTGATGAAAGCAAACGTGTCTGAACAAGCGGGGATCAGCGCCGATGATCGCCTACAAATTTATGCAAATGCTTACCGAATTCGATTAAAAGAAACCATTGAAACCGACCACCAGCTGCTAGGTTTGTATTTGGGTGACGATTTATTCGATAAAATGGCAGCCGACTATACTCGTCAATATCCATCAAGTAATAAGTCATTGCGCCAGTTTTGTGATGGTTTACCGGAGTTTTTACAGCAAGATGCATTTTTTAAACAGCATCCCATTATTGCCGATTTAGCGCGATTCGAGCGCCGGTTACTCAATGCATTTGATGCAGCCGATTGTGCCCGTACAAGCTTTAGCGACTTACAGGCCATATCACCAGAATTGTGGCCCAATTGCTGTTTACGCTTTCATCCTAGCGTACAAATATTCACTTGTAACAGTAATGCAGTCGAAGCTTGGCAAGCCTTGAAAATAGACACTGCACCACCGACGCCAGACTATCAATCATCTAGAGCGTGGTTATTATGGCGGGGAGAGTCTCGCTTAACCGAGTTTGTGTCGTTATCGACAGAGCAACATGCGTTGTTACTTGGGTTTATTCATGGCAACAACTTTGCCGACCAGTGCGAACAAATGTTGCAATGGCACGACGAGCAATCTGCGCCAATGATGGTACTGCAAACCATGCAAACCTGGTTTCAACGCGGCTTAATTCGAGCAGTTGTGAGTAAGTAGCTAATTTACGTTAACGCATTTCTGGACAAAGCTTGATAATCACCTTCTCGTCGTCCCGGCAGAGCTTTTGAGACGGGATCCAGGTGTTATTCTTACTTTGTACTTATGCACTTATTTACTTTTGTACATATGGCCTACGGCCACTAACGTCGTGGCGCTTCACCCACACCAGACCAAGAGGAAACCAACGGCTGTTCCCTCTTGGAACTCCCAGCCGCCACATCAAAATTATCTGAAAAACAATAATTTCGCGACGTGGTTGAATCCAGCTTTTAACTTCGTCTGTGTATTCTTCGGCCTTATTCGAAAATGCTAACGCTTCAGATGGGGCGTCCCTTCCCCTCTAAAGCTAGCTTGCCATCCGTGGCTAGCTCACGTCATTTTCTTCGACGGCCTCAAGTTCAGAGTTGAATTTGGACATTTCAAGCTGAGGCATCTAACTCATTTATGGACATAAACGAGTTAGAACGGAGACCTAAGCTCAAAAGTTTTGATTAGGTAAGGTTTGAGTAATTTATAAGATAATGCGCCTGATTCATAAGCAATAATAAGCAGAAGCCTGTGGATGTATTTCTTGAATATGCACGTTTATAATTTGTCAGTCAGCACTTACGTTAATACTAAGCAACGTTGTCTTCAATTTTTAGATTTTAAAGATTCCTGCTAATTTGTCATTACCCAATATTTTAACAACGAAATTAGCAGACATATAATTTTATCTTAGAGAAAAAAACAAGACAATTGCTTCGCTGCAATACTTAAAGTATCTCATAATGATTCATTGGAATTTGTGATACATGGTCAAGGCGCCATGCTCCCTCTTCGTATATAAAGCTCACTGAATGTAACTCATCTTTAAAATGATATTCTGTAGCAGAATCATTTAATAAACCGTAGTAGTTACGCTGGATATTCTCATAGCCTTTTTCGATATTCATCATCGCAAAATAGCCTGGCATAAACATTAATTGACTCAACGCTTTGTCAGATTCTCGGCTTATGTTCGGCACATCTTCACGCTTAAAACGTTCAGAAAATAACGCAGAGAATACTTGTTCATCCTTGTAATTCAAATAGGCTGAAATTGTCCAATTAGCGAGTAATAGGTCAAATGATTGCTTAGCATGATTTAAGTCCTCAAAAGGCGTGTCACCTTTGTTAGAAACATAATCTTGATAATACTGCTCAGCATCAGCTACGGTTTGCCTTAACAGTAATGCCATTTTTATCTCAGTTTCAGAGCCAGATTTATTGAGAATATCGACGAACTGATCGACTGTATTAACTTGTTCTGCCCAACTTTTGAAACCTCCCTGAAGAAATGGTGCGAACTCACTTTTATACTTTTCCGCAAGATTGCTCAATTTGAGTTCGTCAAATTTTGCCTCTTTAACGCCTATGGCAAACCTATCTTTAAATTGACCCATTTTAGTATTTTCGGGTTTTAGCAACCCATAACTTGAACCGCTATAAGGGTCGGGCGTATCAGAAGAATCCTCTTTTGCTATAATTGATTGGATTGGTCTTTCGCCTTTGAAAGCTTTATCTAATCCTGACTGAGTTGCCGAATTTATTGCTATTTTAGCTTCAATATCATCATCGGAAATTTTGGCAAAAGCAGCAGCATGTTCTATTACAGCGTTAGCGACTAACTCTGATGACAACATTTTTTGGTATTGATAATAGTTACACCTGCGATCGCACGCTGTCATCGCCATGCCAGATATATCACTTAGTTCGACTTCTTTTGTTTGAACAAATAAAGACGCATCAAATACTCCTTTAGGGATGCCATCGACTTTATAGCTTAATGAAAGTCGACTGTTAGGGATAAAAGTGCCGTTAACATTCAACTCTTGCTTATTTGCACACACAGAAAAAGTTCGGGTTGTGATAGGAAATTGGTGTTCATAGGAGGCTGACACAAATAAATTATCTAATGGTATCCCTTCTGGCACCGTTCCAGTAATTCTGACGTGACAACTCTCAGTGTTTGCAATAACTGAAGCACTGCTCAAAAGTGCTAGTAAAGTTATTGCAAGCGTAGTACGTGATTGTTTAAGTCCTTTTAACATTTCTCTTCCTTGATATGTATAACTATCTATATTTCATGGATTTATAATGTATACCAATTATTTTGGAATGTACAAAAGTAAATTAATTTACACATTCAATCTATATAAATCACTGCATATAGTCAGATAACAGATAACTGTAGTGGCTAATTCAAATTGACCTCTCACTTAGATCTTATCTAGCTCACTTTGGGGCATAAATGATTTGCATACCTTGCTTGCAATTGGTGTGATTCAACTCAGAACTTGAGGACGTTGAAGAAAATAGCGTGAGCCTGACAGGACGTCAGGCTAGCTTTCGGTGGCCATGGATGGCCTATCGGAAGCGGTAGCATTTTCGAATAAGGCCGAGGCAGTTACCCAATAAAGTCAAAAGCTGGATCTACCCCATTGCGACCTTTTCGCTGTTTGAAAATGTTGCGGGGCGGCTGGGTGATCCAAGAGGGAATAGCCGTTGATTTCCTCTTGGTCTGGTGTGGGCGAAGCGCAACGACGTTAGTGGCCGCAGGCCATAGCCTAAACAAGCTTTGGGGCAAAAAGTTTTACGGCTCCAACTCTCTTTTGGAAAATATAACTCGAAAAAATCAGACTTTATTCATCATTAGTCAGTGTTAACCCTGCTGTGAAGGCAACCATACTTTAACGCTTAAGCCACCCTCTACGCGGTTTTGCATGCTAATTCGGCCACCGTGGGCTTCAATAATCTCGCGACATAATGGCAAACCAATCCCTGTACCAGATTGTTTAGTTGAGTAAAACGGTAACAAGGCTTGCGACAATACCTCGCTAGACATCCCGCAACCTTGGTCATCTACTTTGATTAATAACCCGTTAATTGGATGAGTCACTTCCTCAAACGTTATCGACACAGTGTCTGCCTCCGCGCCAGACTCGTGAGCGTTTTTAAGCAGATTGATAAAGACTTGTTCTAATTGCACTGCATCGAGCTTGATTGGATTAACTGGTAAAGGTGATAACAGGTTAAATGGGTATTGCTGCGCTAATTGCTGGGTCATCTTAGCCCAATCAATTGAGGCTTTTTGTGGCAGTGGTAACTTAGCAAACTGAGCATAATGGGAAATAAATTGGCTCAGGTGTGTGGTGCGATTTTCGATGGTATCAAAAATCAATTGCAACTTACTGTTGTCTAAGTGCTGGGTTAAAAACTTACCGGAGTTGACCATAGAAGCAATGGGCGCGACCGAGTTATTAAGCTCGTGGCTAATAATTCGAATCACCTTTTTCCACACAGCCACTTCTTGGCGGTTAAGTTCTTTGGTGAGCTGTTTAAGCAAAATTAAATGGTGCTGCTGATTGTTTTGAGTGAAGCGGCCACGAGAGATATGCCAGGTTTCAACGTCGCTACTGTCAGCATCAGTATTAGAATGACTATCAACACCATCGGCCCCGCTACCGCCCATCGAAAACAGTCCTTCTTGCTCACTGCTTAACGCCGCTTTAAGCGTGTCGGGTAACATCACCACAAGATCAGGTAACAACATGCCTTCTACTTTGACGCCCTGATTAAACAAATGCCTTGCAGCGCCATTGGCGTAAATGACTCGCTGGGAATCATCGATTAATAACATGACATTAGGTGAGTTCTGAATCACTTTATCGAGCATTAACTCGCGCTGATAAATAAACTGCCTCTCACTACGCAGCTTTGCTGATGCTTGGTTATATAAGCTCACTAGCGCATCTAATTGTGGTTCGCCGTAGGGATGCAGCGACACACTAAAATCATTATCTTTAAAGTTAAGTAGACCGATTTCCAATGCTTGCAGACTTTCACTTAATCGTCTTGTTAGCCACATACTGCAAAAATAACACACCGCCAGCATCACAATAATAGCCAACCATAAGGTGTCATCACCCAATGTAAGCCACACTAAAGCGCCTGACATCGCTCCCAAAAGGCAGCTCAACATGTTACTGATCAGCAATTTAGTGCGCAGTGATAACATCATTATCTAGTCACCCTAAGGCCATATTTCTCCATACGGCGATAAAGGGCTTGCCGACTTAAGCCAAAGGATTTTGCTACTCTGGCAATGACGCCATTATATTGCGCTAAAGCGTCTTCTAGCTGTTGCTTATCGGGTTCGCAAATCGACTGAGTATCATCAATGCCCTGATCTTGTTGGCCAAGATGATGCTCAACAACAAGCGCATGCTGGGTAGCTGCACCGCCATTAGCTATCGCCATCAAGCCAAAATCATCAATCGTTAATTGTGGTGACTTAGCTAGCAACGCAGCCCTTTTACAGGCATTTTCTAATTCACGCACATTGCCCGACCAACTATGATTAATTAACGCCTGCTGGGTCGACTTATCAAGGCTAAAATGAGCACCTATAAAGTGTTTCACTAACGGTAAAATATCGTCCTGGCGTTGATTCAATGGTGATATGGCTAGCTCAATGACATTTAAACGATAAAATAAATCTTCACGAAAACGCCCATGAGCAATGTCGTCGGCTAAATCCGCGTTGGTAGCACTAATTACCCGTACATTCACTTTGCGGGTTTGATGACTGCCTAAACGTTCAAACTCACCGGTTTGTAATACCCGTAATAACTTTACTTGGCCAGATAATGGCAAATTACCAATTTCATCTAAAAATAACGTGCCACCATCGGCAGCTTCAAAACGGCCCATACGGGTTTTATTGGCGCCCGTAAAAGCGCCCGCTTCAGCGCCAAACAATTCGGCCTCTAATAAATCCATTGGTAAAGCACCAATGTTGACCTTAATAAACGGTTTGTCTTTTAATGGCGAGTTGGCCTGTAAAATATCGGCTATTTTGTCTTTGCCCGCACCATTTGGGCCAGTGATCATCACCGACACATCGGATCGCGCAACTTGCAATGCCAAATCAACACAGCGCTGCATGGCGCCACTACCAAAAATTAAGCCACATAAATCGGCGCCATTAATGGCCGACATGCGTTCACTGTCTATCCGGGTTAATTGGCTATTTTGCTGAGACAGTCGATAAATTGATAATAGGTTGCTAATACTATTGAGCAGCTTAGCGTCATCCCACGGTTTCCCCATGTAATCAGCTGCCCCCGCTTTAACCAACTCGACAGCGGTTTCTAATTGGGTCCACGCAGTCATTAAAATAATCGGTAAATTAGGCTGTAACTGACGCAATGCGTAAAACAGTTGCTTGCCTTCTTCACCCGAGGTGGTATCACGGCTAAAGTTCATGTCTTGAATGACTAAGCTGATCTCTTTATTAGTCACAATCTCAATAGCCGCATCAGGTGAGTGACAAAAAATAGCTTGATAGCCATGCAGCTCAATCATTAGCGCAAGCGCTTGGCAAATGGCGTGATTGTCATCAACAATTAAAATATTATCCATTAGAATATGTTTGAGTCCAATTAGGTTGCTGTTATACAAAAACATGTTTATGCAACTGCATGTTTATACAATAAACATTTACTCACAAACGTAAATAAACAATAACATGACAGAAGACCTCACTGTCACATTATTGTTAAGCGCAAGCGCCGCAGTTTAACAAATTACACACTGCGCGTTGCCATGGCGGGTGAAATATTAGCCGCCTTAGCTGCGGGCACTATTACCGCTAGCGTAGTTACAACCAGCAAACCAATAACAGAGATAATCGGATAAATCACCGGTACCATAGGTAAGCTATACAGTGACATTAATTGCTGCCCAAGTACCAACGATAGCATGCCACCGATGACCCCACCGACAATACAAATTAGGTAATTTTCCACCATAAAGTATTCAATAATGTCACGTTTACGTGCACCCAGCGCGCGGCGAGTGCCTATTTGTTTGGTGCGGCGTTGAATATTAAACATCACCATACCGGTTAATCCCAACGCTGTAATTAATAACAATAACACCACCATAATACTTAACACTGTCGCCATTAAACGGTGGTTACTGTAAGTTAAATTTTTAATCGTGGTGAGTGTTTGGAAGTTTTCCACTACACGGTTTGGGTTTTCTGCATACAAGGCTTTACTAATGGCTTCTTCTAACGCTGGAATATGTTCAGGTAATGCCCGCACCATGTATGATTTATTACTACTACTGCCACCAAAATCGATATTCTGGATCACGCTGTATTCAAAGTTTTCGTGGTCAACCCAAGCACCTTGCAGCTTATCAACTACGCCTATAATGGTCACGGCTTGCTCACCTTGATACATGGTTTTACCTAAAGGTGACTCATCGCCCCAAAAGGCTTTGGCTAACGGTTGCGACACTAACGCCATCATGCCGCTGTCATCTAAGCTGGTATTAATTTCATCGGCGGTAAAATTTCGCCCGGCAATTAACTTCGCTCCCATCACATTGAGTAAGTGCTCATTACCCAAGTAAAAGGCAAACCCAGGGGTACTTTTAGCGGTATCGGCATCTGGGCCGTCAACATAGCGATCCATCCATCCGCTGCCGCTTAACGGCAACATATTGCTGTAACTGGCATCAATCACATTGGGCAGCGAACGCAAAATTTGTTGGTCAACTTGGTTCTGTTTCATGTTGTCGATAGCAGGATCGAAATTATACAGGTTAAAGGTCAGGATCTGATCTTCGGCATAGCCAGATTCTCGCTGCATTAGCGACAAACGTTCGTTAATAATAAAACTCGCATTGGCGACTATCGCAACCGACAAAATAATCTGCAATAGCAATAAAACCGGCGCACTTTTACTGCGCATTAAACTGGATAAAATCGGTTTGATATGTAACATGGTGATGTCCTTTCTTAAGCTTAACTGGAGTTATTGGGCTTTTAAATACACACTGGGTTTAGTGCGGCACACCACCCAAGCAGGGTAAACCCCAGCCAATACCGCGGTAGAGATAGCAATTAATGGCGTGATAATCCACATACTGGCATCAAGCCCAGTAACACTTTGGTCCATTGAAAAATAGCTATGCAGCGCCGTTAACGACCCCCAAGCCCATAACAAACCCACTACGCCACCGATAAAACCAATCATACCCACTTCGACCATATACTGACTAAAAATCTGTCCACGACTGGCACCAATAGCACGACGAACACCCACCTCTGGCGCACGCTTTAAAAACTTGGTTAGCAACAGCCCGAGAATATTCACCAAGCACACGCTTAAAAACAGCAAGCTTAAACCGACGAGTATTTTGTTATCTTTGGGCACCACATCGTTATCTTCAAGCCATTTCGCGATGTCGCTAATTTGCACTGATTCGCTAGGGATTTTAGCGGTATCAGTAAAGCGGCCGAGCGCTCTTTGCTGCTCAACATAACGCGTTAACCAGCCTAAAAAGCTTTGTTTTTGCTCATCGGTGTTCAGTTCAGTCCAAAATTGAATCCATACTTTTTCTGACGCTAAGCGGTCGCTGTATGTGATCATGGGTTCGAACTTCCAACCGCTGGTGTTACCCCATACATCAAATTCCTCTTGGCCTGTTAACGAGAACGGAATGAATATCTCTTCAGCATCATTAAAGGCACCATTAAGTGGGTCATAGTATTTAGGTTGCGGATTCCAGTCATCAATCACCCCAACAATTTGATAAGGTTTACGGTCTAAAAAGAGTGTTTTGCCTACGCTATTTTTACCTTCAAAAAAGCGTAAATTTAATTTTTGACTAATCACCACTTGGTAAGCTGGGCGTAAATCAACACTGGTATCCCAGTAACTGCCATAAATAAAGGGTACCGAAAAAATCCGAAAAAAGTCTCTGTCGGTTAACCGAACGCTGTTCAACACGGGTTCAATTTTAGGATTGTCAGATTGTAATGCTAAGCCAGTTCGATAAGTCGCTGCTTTGAGGCTTAATTCTTTGTTATTGCGCAAGTTCATCGCATCCATATAGGTGATGCTTGGAATAAACTCATCCCAGGTATCCAAGCCTTGGCTCCACAACTGCACTGAATTAATCACCTCACTGCGATCGCCCGCCGGATTATAAGACATAGTTTTATAGACATTGAGCGTAGTGATAGTAATGCCGATACCAATCGAAATCGCTAATACCATCAACATCGATAACATCGGCGTTTTACGGATACTTCGCCACGCTAAATCACAATAGTAAAAAAACATAGTGTTCCCCTTAGCGAGTGCCGGTAGCAGCTGGTTGGTACATCGAAAAATCACATACTTGACCATCAACAATTTGAATATTGCGCTGAGCACGGCGAGCAAGTTCTGAATCATGGGTCACCATAATAATAGTGGTGCCTTGTTGATTGATATTTTCAAGTAATTCCATCACCTGGCGCGCCATTAAGCTGTCTAAATTACCAGTAGGTTCATCGGCTAATAAAAACCGTGGTTCGCCTGCTAATGCACGCGCAATGGCGACACGTTGTTGTTGTCCGCCAGACAATTGCGTCGGTAAGTGTTTCATCCGCGCACCTAAGCCTACTTGTTCTAATGCTGATTCGACTCGGCGCTTACGCTCATTGGCATTCATACCGCGATAACGCAATGGCACTTCGACGTTTTCGGCCAGGTTAAGGTCGGGAATAAGGTTGAACCCCTGAAAGATAAAGCCAATTTTTTCATTACGGACTTTAGCGCTTTTGTTGTCACTTAAATTCGACACATTAACGCCATCAAGGCTGAACTCGCCAGAAGTAAAGCCTTCGAGCAAACCCGCAATATTCAAAAAGGTGGTTTTACCTGAACCAGACGGGCCTGTCACCGCAACAAACTCACCTTCTTTCACTTCAAGGTTAAAGTCGCGTAGAGCATGGGTTTCAACTAAGTCAGTTTTGAATACTTTACTGATATTTTTCATGGATAACATAATGGCTTCCTTGGTTAATTCGGTTGTCGCATCCCAGCGCCTAGGGCTGATAATGTCAATCTTGCAAATCTGAATACGGCTTTGTTAAATACTTTTGTTTTTAATGTTATTGGCGTCAGTGCCGTTAGTATCAGTCATGGCTAAAACAGCAGCTTAATCTTGACCATGTCGCTAATATCAATATGCAAACTAACGGTAGGACTAATATCTCTTAATCGATTCGAAACCTGGCTACTCATGTCAATTAATTGCAAACTAACCGATAACCAATCTGTATGATTATCAATGCGATAACTCACCGCTATTGCGAGAATAAATAACGCCAGTAGCGCGATAAGCTGTCTACGTTGAATAAAAGTCATAAAATGTCCTTACTCAGTTGAGTGTTTGGTTATTTGATTCGTTATTGATTTAGCTATCGACTTAATTATCAACTTAGCTATCGGATTTGAATTGTTGGATCATTTTTAAAGGTTTCGGTACCGGATATCACCCATACATCACCTGCTTCACCGCCTTCAAGCACTTCAACCTGGCTCATACTGCGTGCGCCCAATTTAACGACTTTCTTATGAGCAACAGCGTCACTCACTTGATACGCCACTTCGCCGCCCATATTGAGAAAATCACCGCGTTTCACTATCAACACATTGGGTCTGTTTTCCAGTAAGACTCGGGCAGACAAACGCTGATTTTGACGTAACGATAAGGTGTTACTGTCAGCAAAACGCACTCGGGCGGTCACTTCACGATTACGGACTTCGGGTGAAATTGACGATAATTGGCCTACCACATTAACGTTGCCAAAACTCAGCTCGACATCCATCCCTAAACCCAGTTCATCGGCATAAGACTCTGGCACAGCCAACTCAGCTTCAAAGGCAGTTAAATCGACCACAGTTAATATTGGTTGGCTGGCGGCAATACGGGCTTTTTGCTCCACCAGCCAGTTACCAATAATGCCGCTAACCGGAGCGATAATACTCAAGGCGTTGGCTTGACGAGTTAACTCTCTCACGACTAAAGCCTGGCGTTGTACTTCAAGGGTGCGGTTTTTAATTTCAAAACTGAGGGTATCGCGCATAAGCTCGACTTCTTGCTGGGCATGCTTATGTAATAATTTGGCTTTGTGTAAATCATCTTTGCTTTTTTCAAAATCGATTTTGCTGATCAAACTCGACTCAATCAATTGATCGCCACGACGGCTTTCACGATCAGCCGCTTCTAAATCCACTTTCGCCATGTCTAAAATCTGGCTAACGCGCAATTGCTCACGGCGAGCATCTAACTTGGCACGCTCTAAACTGCCCTGCATGCCTTCAAGCATCGACTGCTGTTGTTGCAATTCACTTTGTAAACGCGGGCTTTCAATCTTGGCTACCACTTGCCCCAGCTCAACTTCATCACCTGGCTGACTTAATAGCGTCACCACACCTTCTTCCGTGCTATATAAAATCGGCGCATTGGCCGCGACAATTTTACCGGTAGTGGCAATATCTCGCACCAACGTGCCACGGGTTAAGGTTGCCAAACGTAAATCTGCACCATCAACCGAGCGTTGATTACTGTCATGACTTAAACTCGCCCACACCAACGCGCTCATCAATATGGCACCACAACCTATCATCAAGGGTAAGCGCAATTTACGGCCTAACTTAGGCGCAATAACAGTATCTTGGCTACTTGTGTCTTTAATCATCTCAGGTCCTTAGGTAACGCGCTGACCGCACCCACCTCTTCACATTTATGCCAAGATAAAGCACAAGCCATGCCAATAGTTATTTATTGTTTATTTTCAGAATGATAAGGATTTAAAAAGATAACCGAACACTCTAGAAGTGTCCGCGGACAGCGTTGAAAACTGTCCGATCATTGAGAAAGTGTCCGAGCGGACACTTATGGTTTTATGTATAGCGGGGGTTACCTTGTTAATAACTTTCTCGTCGTCCCGGTAGTGCTTTTGAGCCGGGATCCAGGTGTTTGTTTATGCTTTGTACTTATGGCCTACGGCCACTAACGTCGTGGCGCTTCACCCACACCAGACCAAGAGGAAATTAACGGCTATTCCCTCTTGGAACTCCCAGCCGCCACATCAAAATTATCTGAAAAGCGATAATTTCGCGACGTGGTTGAATCCAGCTTTTAACTTCGTCTGTGTGTTCTTCGGCCTTATTCGAAAATGCTAACGCTTCCGATGGGGCGTCCCTTCCCCTCGAAAGCTAACTGGCCGTCCATGGCCAGCTCACGTCATTTTCTTCAACGGCCTCAAGTTCAGAGTTGAATTTGCACATTTCTAACCTAGGCATCTAACTAATTTAGGTACAAAAATTGGTTAGAGCAACATAAAAATGGGTATCTTAGTTATTCTAAATGTGCAGATGATTAAGCGAGACGCCGCGAGCACATCCATGTGGGCTTAACCAAAACATCCCTGTTTTGGATACTCGCTGACTCATCTACACCAGTAATTTAATTCTCTTCGATATAGCCTTTTGTGTATCTAGTAGTAAGACTTAAACAAAAATTAAAACTATTTCAGCTAGTTAAGTAAAGCGAGGATGTTGATAACCGGGGGATGTTTCCTTTTCATCATGACGTAAATTAAACAGCAATATTTTCAAAAACTTATGTTTTGCAGAAATTTAAACCATGAATGACTATGAATGATCTTTTTGGCTGGCTTGTATTTTATTTAACTCTTGAGACAAAACACTTTCCATTGTGTCGTGTTGCGGTAGTTGTTTTTCAAGTATATCAACTAGTTCATTATATTTAGGTGAAGCACCAAGTTGTGGCAACAATATCGTTAAAATAACTAAGGGAATAGCCAAATAGGCAAACTGTTCTTCAGGTAAAACACCAAACAACATGGCGATTAAAAGGCCAACTAATATCGCAAATAACACTGGCTGGAACAGTTTACTTTTGTTTCGTGATTTAATGGCAGCTTTAACAACTGCAACTTCTTTTTGAGTCATATCCATTATCAAATATCCATAAAAAATAATGTTTTAGTATTTATCTGTGCGCGGTTTTAAAAGTGTAAATCACTTATTGGACTTGGTCGATGCCTTATCCTTATTATTTGGTAATTTTTTACTTAACATAAGATATTTTAAGACTTTGCTTTTTTTGCGGTAATTTTTTGTAAAGCTAGCCTAATACTAGCCAGACATCGATAGACAAGATGCCTGAACTCACACATTCTTTTATAAAGAGTTTTCAACGAACTCAAGTTCAGAGCTGAGTTTGAGGTATTTTCAAGTAGTGATTAGCTCATTTTTGGACAGGGCGGGTTAGTGCTTGGATAAGTGAATTAATTTAAGGGGGCGGTACTCCGCAAAATACAATAGTAGTATTATTATCTGTCTGACGATGCGATAGCTCTTAGTATTGAAACCAAGTTATACATTATTACCAGTGTCATAACTAAGCCTAAAACAAAAAATACATCTTTAACTGTAGCGCTTAATGCTGAGCCAAAAAATGAAAGTTGAACAAAAGTGGTTACTACACAAAGAGCTATACCTACTTTTTTGACCTTTTTGCCAATATACGTTTTACTGTTTCCTGCAAAAAAAATTATAAACCACGAAAATATTTGGAGCATAATCCAAGTTATTAAAAGTTTATCCATATTGTTATTATTTACTCCCTTTGAGACTGAGACTTGTAGTGGCCAACAATTATTGGCTAAGGTTTAGAATCATTCTTATTCATTTGGCGATACCCGCCATTATATGAATCTTAGCCAGAGAAAACACTATATCTAACTAAATTATGGACAGAAGCTTGTTAGTGCCCAAGCTCTAACACTCACTATTCGCATTATGATAAGTATGGTGAATTTAGGTTAACGCCATAGTCTCTTGTTATAAAGCTCGTACGGGAAAGCCTTCTAAAATCTCATCTAGGTCTTCGATAATAGATTGGAGATAGGTTTGATCAAATCCTGTAGAGAACTTAAGTTTGTTTCCAACACCAACACTGTCCATGCAATTACCCTCTAATTCAATTCCACCTCTTCCATTCCCGGTTAGCTTGATTTCAAGCTGCCCCTCAAGACTATCGAATGTAGCGGTACCTTTTAGGCAAGCATAGAGCTTTTGTACTTCTTTAGAGAACTTAACAAAATCATAGGTTTGAAAACTGGCAGGGAATTTACCACTGAAGCTTCCAAATGAAACACTAACAGAGCAAATAAGCCAGTTATCATCAAAAGACTCACTGCTTGGAGAATGTTGATACTGTTCTACAGTGATCTCAACTTGCTCATTTGGAGAACAACCGATGGATAAACTCATACGTTCCTTGTGTTTTATAACGTTTTAGTATTTATGCGTTGCGGTGTTTGCAAGGCATAAATCGCTGGTTGGACTTAGTCGATGCCACATCCATATTAATCAACGTATGATGCTATAGGAATTTACTTTTTTACGGTAGTGGTATTTTGTACAACCTTTCGGCTAATTGCCTGTTCTGATTACACCTTTCAAGATGGGGTTTATTGTATTTCATCTTTTTCTTTGCTCGGTTATTGCCTTTTACCTAATACACCTAGCTAACACGAAATGAGGAAAAACGAGCAATATGCCTTGCTTGTAAAGGGACAGATTCAACTCTGAACTTGAGGCCGTTGAAGAAAATAGCGTGAAGCTCACATGGATGTGAGCTTAGCTTTCGCGGTACAGGATGTACCATCGGAAGCGTTAGCATTTTCGAATAAGGCCGAAGATGGTTAAATACGCGGCCAGAAGCTGGATTTATTTCCGTCGCGACCTTTTCGCTGTTTGAAAATGTTGCCGGAACGGCAAGGGTGATCCAAGAGGGGATTGCTGTTGATCCCCTTTTGGCCCGTGCAGGGTGGAACCTTGCGATGTTAATTCAAACGGAGTTTGAAAATTCTGGTGTGGGTGAAGCGCCACGACGTTAGTGGCCGCAGGCCATAAAAGCAACAAGCAAACACCTGGGTCCCGGCTCACAATCATTACCGGGATGACGGAATAAGAAATCGAATATACCGCCACGACGGAATAAGAAATCGAATATACCGCCGCGACGGAATAAAATCTTACTTTCTTACTTTATCCAACGCCCCGCAAACCGCATTAACACCTTGAATTGCCCTTGGGGTTGCCCGATGCAGTAAATCGGCGTCAAACTGATATATATGCTGGTTTTTTACCGCGGGTAGTTCAGGCCAGTCAGACCAATTGATACCTAAAATATTGCCTTCATCTTGGCTTTGTAAAATCACTTCAGCGCCGGTTAGTAACACATTTTCGATGCTAATTTGTGGGTACTCACTTGCTGCATCATAAAACACATTTTCACCATGACACACTTCAATAAGGTTTTGTATCCAACTGCCTTTAGCCACCGTCATCAATGGTGTTGACCATAATTGATAGAACACTTTTACCGCTGGTTTCGTTTGGTTTTGCAACGTAATATCAGCCAACTGCTGACGATAGTCATCTGCCACTTGCTTGGCTTTAACCGAATGTCCGGTGAGTTTACCCAGCAGTTCAATATCCGTGGCAACATCAGCTAAGCTTTTAGGATCACTATTCACAACGGTAAAACCTAAATCACGTAACTGATTAATGTCTTCCATTTTATTACCGCTTTGCCACACCAGCACCAAATCGGGATTCAGTTCAATCACTCGCTCGATTTGAATACCGTAATAACCACCAATACTCGGAATATTCTTAGCTGCTGCAGGGAAATCGGCATAATCGGTGGTGGCAACAATTGAGTCGCCAGCACCAATAGCAAACAGCATTTCAACTCCATGAGGCGATAGAGCAATAATCCGTTTTGCTGGCGGCTTATCTTGTAAATCATCAGAAGCCGTCGGTTCAGCCGCGGGTAAAAAAAGTGATATAGACGAGAGCCATATCACTGTGATGAGCGTTAAAAATACACGTAGCAAAATACTGTCCTTAATCGAAATGTTTTTAATAATGGTTAGTAATAGTGGTGACTATTAGTGGTGACTAATGGTGGTGACTAATGGTGGTTGCTATTAGTGATTGCTAACACTCGTTATTTAATGATGGTGTTAACACAGATTATTGCACCAGTTTATCGGGCCAACCATGGTTATCAATGAAATTTACCAAATTTTTCGGTCGATAATTACTGTCATTCAGCCAGCGCGTTTTAACCGACTGATGCAATAATATCGGTGCTTGCTCGGGGTCTAGCTCGCGCATAAAACGTTTTTTAACCCGATAAAAGCTGCGATATGAATCTTGAATATCCGCCATAGGATTAGGCAATAAAGCATCGGCTAAATGTAACTCGACCGTTAAGTTAACTGCTCGCACTTGGCTTATCATCCACTGCAACGCTATATCAGACAAGGTGCTACCGTCATCATTGGGGGCAACGCTACCACCAATATTACTGTGGGCGCCAATAAACCAAACCTGCTGTATGTCTATGCTGGTACGAGGTGCCCAAATGGTTGGTTCAAAATCGCTGCGATGCTCATCTAACGCGAGTGCATGGCGAGCCACTTTGACATTTCGGCCTAACTTGGCGTCATAAAACTCATCTTTATCTTCAAACATACCTAAAAAAGACAGCGGGATCCCCATCGCCCCTACGGTGTCCCACACGCCAACAAAAGCCACTTCACGTGAAGGATGCGAATGTTGCTGACGAAACGCCACAGAGCGATCACCATCTGGTGAAAAAGGTTGAGTTTTCATTTTATAGTGGTCAAACGCTTGCTGAATAAGCTTGGCATCTGGCCGAGTGACAATACCGCAATTATTGATGAGGCCACACAAACAACGCACTGTGTATGCACCACGGCTAAAACCAAACAGGTATATCTCGTCGCCAGGAGAGTAGTTTTGCACTATGTAGCGATAAGCATCCATAATGTTTTTATGTAAGCCGCGCCCAGTTGCCCCACCAATCATGGAGTCATAGTACGAACCAATTCCCCAATCGTAAAACACCTGTTGCGGTACACCATCATCAGCAATGGGTTTGATGGCTCTGGCGAGTTTAAGTACATTAGTGGCGTGATCTTTTTCAAGATCTTTTTCTGGCCGATTCCAGGTTCCATCGGCACAAATGACAATACGTTTATTCATATCAATCCCTGACATTCTCTGAGCGAACATTCATAAAAATTATCATAGCCATAATAGACTAAATGCTTATTTGCACCACGGTAAAAATAACCAATACTCGACAGCTCACTTAATCATTCGAGTAACTGACCATGATAACAGCAGAACAAAGTGTATTAATGATTGTAGACGTACAAGGCAAGCTAGCCCAGGTTATGCAGCAATCAGCTCAACTACACCAAAAGCTTGCAGTATTAATTCAAGGTGCACAACTATTTGATATTCCGATTATTTGGTTAGAACAATTACCCAATAAATTAGGCCATACCAGCGACGAACTCGCACAAATATTATCGCAAACAACTAAACCTATCGCTAAAGAGCACTTTAGTGGTTGGCATTGTGAAGAAGCAAAACAACAACTTAACGCATTAAACCGCAATAATGTCATTCTTGCGGGTATCGAAACCCATGTTTGCGTTTACCAAACGTGCAAAGATTTACTGGCCAACGACTATCAAGTGCATCTTGTTGCCGATGCTGTTGCATCAAGGGGTACAGACAATAAAGTACTTGGGGTGCAAATGATGCTTAATGATGGTGCCAATCTCACCAATGTTGAATCACTACTGTTTGAGCTACAACATGTTGCCCAAGGTGATCGCTTTAAGGCTCTACTGAAATTGATAAAGTAGCCATATGATAATGGTGTGGGTATGATGTTAAAAAATATAACAAAAACATCATACCGCTATGCATCAATTTGATCGGCCCATTATTATTTTATCCGCGCCTCGTTCAGGCAGCACTTTGTTGTTTGAAGTTCTATCAAAAAGCCAGTCCATATGGACCATTGGCGGCGAAAGTCATGCGCTGATTGAAACCATACCCAAGCTGAATATCGCCTATCGTCAATTTAGTTCTAATGCGTTAACGGAACAAGATATCGATGACGAATTACACCAGCAATTACTGCTACGTTTTAGCGATGCGCTGCAAGATAATCAGGGTAATAAACCCGATAGTATTGATACGACTAATATCCGCTTTTTAGAAAAAACCCCAAAAAACAGTTTGCGGGTCGACTTTTTTAATGCGCTGTTTCCCGACGCTTTATTTATCTATTTAGTGAGGGAGCCTAAAGAAAACATCAGCAGTATTATGCAAGCGTGGCGGTCGAATAAGTTTGTCACTTACCCAAATCTACCGGGATGGGATAAGCGTAATTGGTCGCTACTGTTACCAGAAAAATGGCAGCAACTTAATCGCCAGCCATTACAGACTATTGCCGCGTTTCAATGGCAATCCGCTAATGAAGCGATTATGGATTCATTGCAAAAGATTGACAGTAATCGCTGGTGCATGGTGTCTTATGATCAATTAATTGCAGATCCTGCGAAAACCGTTAAGCAGCTATGCCAATTTACCGGTACGGATTTTGACCCTGCTTTAGCGCAATTATGCAGTAAGCCATTAGCGCATTCTCGCTACACCATCTCGACACCTAAAGCCAATAAGTGGCTCGAAAATTATCATGACATCGCCAAAATTTGGCCGAGTACGGCTGCAACACTGAACAAAATCAATCGTCATTTACACCAGCGTAGTCATCCCATCTATGACACTCAATGGCAGCAACACGACATTGCAGAGCCTGTAGCACTGACACCCGAACCAACTGAAAAACTCGCTACGCCAAGCGAGCAAAATGTATCTCGTAACAGTCCCTGCCCTTGTGGGTCTGGCAAACGATTTAAGCAATGCCATGGCCAGTTGCGTTAGCCAATTGCATTAGTCATTTGTAAATAGTCAGTAGAACGGGTAAAAATACCTTGTAAAGAAAATCATAACGTTAAGCGCCGCATACAGAGAGCCCAATTATGAAGTTACCCCATGAGTTTTATCAGTTACCTTTTCGCTTTGATGTTGGTCAATTAACCAAAGAGATCGGACAATTTACCGAAGAAGATTGGGTAACTCATCATGAAGGTTTTCAGGGCAATTCGGCTATTCCGTTAATATCGGTCAATGGCGAGTTTAATAATGATTTTAAAGGGCCAATGCAGCCCACTGCGGCGTTAGCAAAAAGCCCTTACATAAAACAAATACTCGCTTCGTTTGGTGAGGTGCTCAGCCGCTCAAGATTAATGCGCTTAGCGCCAGGTGCACAAGTGCCACTGCATTCAGACATTAATTACCATTGGTATAAACGGGTACGAGTGCATATTCCCATTACCACCACTGAACAAGTACAGTTTTTTTGCCATGACAAACAAGTGCACATGGGCGCCGGAGAGTGTTGGATTTTCGACTCATGGAAGCTCCACAAAGTGGAGAATAACAGCGACCAATACCGAGTTCATTTAGTGGTTGATTTAGCAGGTTCTAGTCAATTTTGGCGCACGGTGTTTCAGCACTCACGTTCAATCGCAGATGATCAATCAACAACATTAAACAGTCAATTCGTCGGTTTTAACCCAGACTCACCTACAACCTTCATCACAGAGCAATTTAATGCCCCAGTGATCATGCCTGTTGCTGAGGTTGAATACTTAACTAATGAGCTGTTAACTGAGGTTAAACACAACCCTGTAAATCAGATTGCCGAAGTGAATGCATTTTCAGTAGTCATCGCAGAGTTTGTGGCCGATTGGCGGATGTTATGGCTGCAATATGAGTGCACTAAAGCAGGTTGGCCGCATTATCATGCGCTACGTGAACAAACCATGATAAAAGCACTACAGTGCGCTAAGTCACTGCAACTGATCCATTCTGGTTCGGCGGTAAAGGCGTTCGAACAATTGGTTATCGTGGCGTGTATGAATGTTGAACTTAGTGAGCAATTAGCAACACGCAAACAGGCTATTACTTCGCCAAAAAACTCACCAGAAAGCGCAAATTTAGCATCCGTAAAATCTGCATCAGCAACATCAACATCAACAATAATACCAAAAACAGCAGCTGAAAATAACGCCCTCACTATTGCTGCACCGCCATCTCGCAATAGTCCTTGCCCTTGCGGCAGTGGCGAGCGCTATAAAGCCTGCCACGGTAAAGTGAATTAGTGAGAAGAATACCTGCATAGGTTTATCTAAGAATATATACAAAAATGGCGCCATTAGGCGCCATTTCTATAAAGTCAGCCAAACTAGGTTGTTTTGGCTTGTAGCAAATTCTTATTCCAAGTTCTGCTTAACTAAAGAATTGCAGTGCTGCTTTTTTCGCAATGGCATCCAACTCGGCTATTTGCTCAGGTATAAAAGCTTGATATTTGTCTGCCTGACCAATTGCCTTAGGATTCATAGGCTGCCTAACTTGACTAGCGCTAGGCGTTAATACGGCTCGGTCAGACTCATAAAAGGTAAAACATTGCGCTTGAGTCGTTAACTCACAGTAATCTAATATTCGTTGAATTTGTGACTCTGGCTCACGCACTAATTGCTCAAAACAAACATGTAAAATCTCATTAGGGTACAACCTATCCCAATGTTGCATGATGTCTAAATAATGTTGCCAGTAACTTGAAATACCCGCAAACGAATACGAATAGTCATGGCCAAAACTGAAAAACTGCTTAAATACACTTAAGCCATTGTCGACGGTATTACGTACCACATTGATGATTTTTGCTTGAGGAAATAAGGTTTTAATTAGCCCTATGTGTAAAAAGTTATTTGGGTTTTTATCGATTACATAGGTTGGTGCATCGCTAAAGTAATGATTCACTTCAGCTAAATACCGTTGGCGGAATTGATCGATATGACTGGCAGAAAGCTGGCTTAGTCTTGCATTATAGCCACCCGACATGTCCATTTGCAGCGCAAAGCGTTCCATAAACGGTAACTCATCGGTAGCGCCAACGTCACTGTGACAAGCCAAAATCTGCTCTACTAATGTGGTACCAGAACGAGGCATCCCAACAATAAAAATTGGTGTTTGGCTCGCGGTCGGCAAGCTATCAATATGTGGCGATGGTGCATGCCCAAGTAGTGACAACACAATATTGGCAAACTGGGCTTGTTTAAACGATCTGTGCTGCGCCATTATTTGATTGGCTAATAACATCGACTCACAGGCTTTATCGATTTGCTGTGTTTGCTCGTAAGCTTTACACAAAGCAAAATACACCAATGCCTGATTTTGTTTGCTTAACGACTCATCGGTTGCAAAACCTTGCAATAAGGTTACATCAGCCGTGCTGAATCGATACTGCTTTAAATCTGCCAAACTCCAATAGCCTACACCCACTTGCTTTGGGCTTAATTGAATATATTGCTGATAAAAATCTGCCGCTCGTAACGTGTCGCCTTTGGCTTTATATATATGACCTAAATTAAGCTGCACAGCGGGGTCAGAAAAATCATTTGCTACACACCATTCAAAACATTGTTCAGCTAAGGCCATATCACCGACTTTAGTGGCGACTAATCCGAGTTTGTATTGATTTTTCCCTAGGTTACTTTGGGTATTAATTAATTGTAATAAATACGTTTTCGCCAAGAAAAAGTCTTGTTTCACTTCAGCAATAGCCAATAAGCCAGTCAACACTGAAACCGCATGGGGATCAATAGTTGCTGCACTGACAAAATAGTTTTCGGCCTCATTATATTGTTGTTGCTGTAAATGAATCTGACCTAATAAGCTCAATGCCCCAAGGTGTTTATCATCACGCTTAACCACTTTTCGTGCGTACATTCTGGCCGATGAATAGTTTTTAGACTGAAACAGCGCTTCAGCTTGACTTAAATATTGTTCAATAATACTCAAACTAGGGTCCTTATTATTGTTTTGCTCACCCAAAGAATGGCTTAAATGCCTCTAAAATCAGAGTAACATAGAAAATAGTAAATTTTGACCACGCTATTGGCTCATATTGAACGAAATAATCAACTTCAGCGTACAATTATTTATATTCGCTACGAGTTCATGCGACACAAGTGAGATCTGATGAAAAATAATGAAGCTAAAGTGCCAACCAGTCGATTGTCCCGATTATCAAAAATGGGCGGACTGGCTTCTCGCCTTGCGGGTAATGTGCTGTTAGAAGGGGCAAAGCAGCTTAGCCAGGGTAAATCGCCGTCAATGCAACAACTGATGATGACCCCTAAAAACATTGGTCATGTGGCAGATAAGCTGTCGCAACTGCGCGGCGCTGCCATGAAAGTGGGGCAAATGTTGTCAATGGATGCCGGTGACTTAGTGCCTCCTGAATTGGCTGAAATATTGGCGAAGCTGCGTTCTGACGCTAAAGCCATGCCGCACAAACAATTAACTCAGTTATTAGTTCAGCACTGGGGCCATGACTGGCTAGCACCTTTTGCCCAATTTGAACTGCGCCCGTTTGCCGCAGCTTCTATCGGCCAAGTACATTTAGCCTATTTGGATACTGGCGAAAAGCTGGCGATAAAGATTCAATATCCAGGGATCCGCTACAGCATCGACAGCGACATAGATAACGTTGCCAGCCTATTAAAAGTCTCGCGGTTAATCCCCGCTAACGTAAAACTCGATACTTTATTGGCCGAAGCTAAAGCGCAGTTACATAACGAAGCAGACTATCACTTTGAAGCACAGCAAATCGCACTTTATCAGCAACAGTTAGGCGACAGCCCTCACTTCATCGTGCCTAAGGTGTATCCGAAATTGAGCAACAACAGCATTTTATGCATGCAATTTGTTGAAGGCGTCGCGATTGAATCGGTCGAACAGTATCCGCAAGATGTGCGTGACAAGGTTGCCAGTGCCTTGATGGAGCTGTGTTTTAAAGAGCTGTTTTGTTTTCAACTGGTGCAAAGCGATCCTAATTTTGCCAATTTCCAGTATCAAGCCGACAGCCAGAAAATTGTATTACTCGACTTTGGCGCCACTCGCACCATTAGCGACACATTATCGCAAGGTTATATGCAATTGATGCAAGGTGCGATTGCCGATGATAAACAACAAATGATACAAGCGGCACAACAAATCGGCTTTTTTCAAGACGCCATCGACCCACAACAAAAACAACTGATTATTGATATTTTTTACCAAGCTTGTGAGCCATTACGTACTCAAGGAACGTATGATTTTGGTGCAAGTAATTTGGCTAAAAGGATCACTCAGGCAGGTAAAGCCATGAGCACTCAACAAAATGAATGGCACACACCACCGACCGATGCTATTTTCATACATCGCAAGTTAGCAGGCATGTATTTATTAGCCGCTAAACTTAACGCCAATATTAATGTACACGCCCTGTTTAATCAGGTAGTTAATAGTAAAAACGAATAAGTTAACAAATAAGTAAAATAGATATATAAAATTGGTGTTTATTCACCCCAACAAGGAGAGTCACAATGTTCAGCCACATCATGCTTGGTGCTAATGATATCGACAAATCAAAAACCTTTTACGACGCCACACTTGGCGCACTAGGCATTAAACCTGGGATGATTGATCCTAAAGGCCGTTGTTTTTATGTTACTAGCGCAGGTGTATTTGCCCTCACTAAACCGCTTAATGGTGAACCCGCTTGTAATGGTAATGGCAGCACCATAGGTTTTCATGCCGATAGCGCAGAGCAAGCCAATGCTTGGCATGCTGCTGGTGTTGCGAGTGGTGGCGAAGCTTGCGAAGATGCTCCTGGTGTTCGCGACAGTCCAAATGGTCCATTATATCTAGCTTACTTACGCGACCCTTCTGGTAACAAAGTCTGTGTATTGCACAGACCAAAGGCATAATCGTCGTTATTTATAGTAACGTCTCTTATCAATAACTATGTCCAAATATAGATGAAACCAGTACGGTTTCATCTATTATTGATAGCTTAAGAATTGATAGCTTAAGAATTGATAGTTTTGAATTAATAGCTTAAGGCTATTGCCCATCGATTCGTTCAACACTATCCGCTTAACTCAACCAATGTCATCAGGCATGACTTCCCTCTATGTTATCCATTACTCACAAATTCAGTGATACACTTTAACGCCTATTCTTTTCGGCTGAACTTTGACTGAACGTTAATTGAGTACCATTATGTTTTCACGAATATTGATATTACTAGTTGGTTTTATTTGCTGTGTACCGCTTGCGATGAGCGCTGAGTCATCAGGCCAACTGACTATTACACCGCTCAGTAGCAATGCTTTGGTTACGGCTAACCAAAGCTCAAGCGACACAAATCCAACTATTTGAATACCAGTCATATTTCAAAACTGAAGACTTTGGTTTGGTCGATGCTAATGGCTTAGTGGTTGTTGAAGGCAAAGAGGCGTATTTAATCGATACTCCATGGAGCGAGAAAGACACTATTGCGTTAGTCGAGTGGATAAAGCAGCAAGGGTTTGTACTCAAAGCCAGTATTTCGACTCATTCTCATGCCGACCGCACGGCTGGGATAGGTTATTTAAACAGTATTGGGGTTAGCACTCATGTGTCTGCAATGACTCAGAAAATATTGACCACACAACATCAAACTCTCGCAAACCAGCCGTTTGATGGTGACTCATTTATCCTAGCTAATGGTTTACTCGAAGCTCGCTATTTAGGCGCTGGCCATACAATTGATAACATTGTGGTCTGGCTCCCGAAGGCACAATTACTCTTTGGCGGCTGCCTGGTAAAAAGCGCTCACAGTAAGAGTATGGGCTACATTGCAGAGGCATCGTTAACCGATTGGCCAGTAACGATTAGTAAGGTTAAAGCGACATATCCTGACGCTGAGGTTATTGTGCCAGGGCATGGCGCCATTGGTAATGCTCAGTTGCTTGATCATACTCAAGGGTTGGTTAACGATTTCCTTGCCAAACTACGTTTAGATTAACATTCCAAAACAACCGAGCTCAGTAAATAATGCATCTGCTAGTTTGAAAGGGTAAAATAGCCGCCCTTTAGTGTAGTGAGTGTGTTTTTGATGTCTGTTAACGACCCGTGCTTTATTCCTTTTAATGATGCGATAGCTTTCAATAACACGCTTGCCGAACAAGGGTTGCCTGAATCTTTTACCTTCCCGTTTTATTATCAACCTCATCCATTGACGATACTGGCAGCACAGCAGTTGCAGCAGGAGTTACTTGAGACGAATCCCTGGGGACATAATTTTGGCTTAGACAGCGAACATGACCTTGGCATGGTGATTGGTAAGATGTTTGGTGTGTTGGTGGTCAAAGACACCCTTGGGCAACTTGGTTTTTTAGCCGCATTTTCAGGTAAGTTAGCCGATCAAAATATCTTGCCGCCGTTTGTGCCGCCGGTGTTTGATATGCTGACCCAAGACAGTTTTTTCAGTCATGAAAATAAACAGATTAACCAAATTAATCTGTCGATTAGTCAGCAAGAAGCTAATCCAGTACTGGCAACATTAACCGCGACGTTAACTGCGCAACAACACCAAGCGGAAAGTGAGCTTGAGCAGCAACGTAACGCAATAGTTGAAGGTCGTAAAATGCGTAAGCTGCTACGTGAGCAAGCAGATGATGCATTAGCGCAAGCAAGCATTAACGACGATACCCATAAAACATTGTCTATCGAGTTAAGCCGTCAAAGTGTGCAGCAAAAGCATCAGCTGAACGCGTTAAAGCAACAGTGGCAGACTCAAATCGAAGTCACTAAAGTGGCCTTAGATGCACTTGCGCAGCAAATCAAACAGCTTAAACGTCAGCGCAAACAACTTTCAAATGGATTACAAAACAAACTTTTTGCTCAATATCAGTTTTTAAATGTCTTGGGTGAAGCGCGAGATTTAAACGATATTTTCAATGACGCACCTAACCATTTGCCACCTGCAGGTGCGGGTGAATGTGCGGCACCTAAGTTATTACAATACGCGTTTACACATCAATTGACCCCGATTGCCATGGCAGAGTTTTGGTGGGGTTCATCGCCTAAATCTGAGATAAAACAGCACAAAAACTTCTACCCCGCTTGTCACGGAAAATGCCGACCTATTTTGACTCACATGCTAAAAGGCATGCAAGTTGATAACGATCCACTGTTGATTAATCCGGGTAAAGATCAGCACATTGATATTATTTATCAAGATGATGCGATGGTGATTATTAATAAACCTGCGGAACTATTATCGGTACCTGGCAAAAATATCACCGACTCGGTGTTTAGCCGTATGCAGCAGCTGTTCCCCAATGCGACGGGGCCGCTGATAGTCCATCGCCTAGACATGTCGACCTCAGGCTTAATGGTGATTGCTCTCACCAAAGAAGCCAACAAAGCCCTACAACAACAGTTTATTCAACGCAGCGTGACCAAACGTTATATCGCGTTAATTGATGGGGTGCCTAGCCAAGATGAGGGTGATATTAGTTTGCCATTGCGGGTAGATTTAGACGACCGTCCTAAGCAGCTAGTGTGTTATGAACATGGCAAGCATGCCGAGACGCATTGGCAGGTATTTAAGCGTCAACAACATCAAACCTTAGTTCACTTGTATCCTAAAACGGGGCGAACCCATCAGTTACGCATGCATTGTGCTCATCATGACGGATTGCACATGCCAATAGTAGGTGATGATTTATACGGTGTTGCGACCAACAGATTGCATTTACACGCCCAATATTTAGGCTTAAATCATCCAGTGACCGGCGAAGATATGGTGTTTGAAATCAAAGCCGATTTTGAATAGAGCAGTCGTATAATATAATCGCTTTTTGCTGAAAGTAAATCCGCTAGAAACGATAAAACCGATATTGAATTAACAATATCGGTTTATTTGATTAGTCTCAGTTCTATTGATTAGAAGTTACTAGGTTGCTCTTCTAAATGCATTTGCTCGACTAAACCTTTACCAGTACGTTGTTGGTAGGTAGATTCCGCTTGTTGCATTCTACTACGTCCGCTCGTCACCATGTTTTGGCCTTGTTCAATTGAACTCTCGCCTTCAGCAACATTGGTATTGCCGTCTTCAATCAGCTCTTTACCATCTGCATACTTATCATCAGCATCTTCCCAAGCATCGGCTACATCATCCAACCTATCGACTAACACTACTGCACGGGCACCATTTTGAGCGCCGTTTAATGTATTCGCCATCAACTGAAATAGTTGACGTTGTTGCTGCGCAGCTTGTTTGGCTTGTGCTATTAACGCTTCACCTTCACGAATTTGGTTTTTACCTTTACCGATTAACTCACGCCCATCGATTAATAAACTGTTACCTTTTCTGAGGTCTTTTTGTCCTTGTTCCCACTGTTGAGACAAGTCGAGGTGTTGCTCACCTTCGGCTTTCACTTTAGACGCGAATTATTCTGCGGTGCAGCACATCCAGATAGGCTAATAACACTGACAACAAACAAACTACACAGTACTGATTTCATGTAAACGTCTCTATATATGTGGTTAGGAAAGCGGCGCAATTAGATAGTTTAGTCAGTCAAATAGCAAGTACTGCGGCACATTAAATCGCGTTAATGAATCTAGTGTACTCGGGGGACAACAGCGCCGATTGATAAACTCAATAGTAAAAAACTCATCGACTTTTTATCTGTTTACTCAATTGATTTATTGCACCGTATCACCTCTGGCTATCAGTATGTTTTTGTCACTGCTAATGGGTAAAAATGCTAGCCATATCATTGGCTATTTACGCTGATAATTTTATTTGACGAGCATTCGCCATCACAATAGCACTCTCGAAGAGTAAGCTTATTTGATCAGCTTTATAGCAGTTTATTCTTGAAAGAGATAAGCGAGTCAGTTTGATAGCAGCGTGCTTATATGGAGCAGAAAATACATGGCGGATTACTAACATCGACTTAATTCACGAGGATTACGCTTACGCAAGGAGAAAAAGTACAACAACGGCTCTAAAAAAGCGAACCAGGTGCTTTATTTAGTTAAAAAATACAGTGATTAACTAATGGGTTAGCTTATCAATAAGCTAACCCATATTGATGAATAATGTTACAACTCAAACAACACATCAGTGCGGATAATGTATTTAACCCCAGAGAAAATAGGCTCTGAGCTGTGAATACAATGCAGCGGATGCATGCCATGTGGGAAACACAACACACTCCCCGCAGGCGTTCGCACGTCAACTTGGCGCATATTATCGCCGTGTTTTGCTGGTAAGCTTGGGTTGTCGGCATTGACTAAAAAGCGCGTTGCACCGCCTTCAAAGTCTTCTGTCAGTAAGATTAAAAATGTCAGCAGACTGTAGCGATCACCAAAGGCATCTCGCACTAACTGACCATCTACAACTTGGCTTCCAGGCCACGAACCATCTGAATGTGGCTTAAAGAAATCGCCTTCGTTATAGCGATAAAAACGAAAACGATTATTTAATCCTAAAGCAGCTTTACCACCAAAAATGCCCAAGTTATCATCCATAAGATGCTTAACTCTACTCCAAATCACTTGCTCTGTGGTGTTATCAACCACCCAGGTTAAGCTGTCGTTATGGCGTACATTGCGTGGTAATGACACCGCGGCGTCGGGTAAAAAGCCCATCGACTCACTGACCGAAATTAACCGTTTGCACTCAGCTGGCGTCAATACATTCATTAATTGGAACGCACCTGGTACTTCGGCTAACATTTTTTTACTCACGTTAGCCCGCTCAGCATCAGTCAGCTCTGCTTCATTAAGCTCAGCCACATTAGCTTGATGATTAGCCCATGTTGGCAAAGCCGGATGTTCAGCGCCGGGTTCTAGTGCCACCACAAAATAATCTGAATTTACACTTGTTGTGTTCATTTGTTTATACCTTTAACCATAAAATGGGCTAGCAATGCTTTACTAAAAAGTGTGCTAATGACTGTTTACTAATGATTTTCTACAAATAAAAGCTTACTAATGACGGCTTACTCATCAATAAGGGTTAAACCCAGAAATTAATAACTCATCACTCGCACTTGGGCAAATTGGCGATGCCCTGCAGCAGTACCATGAAAACCAAAACCACTATGCTTTGCTCCTACCCATGGAGCATTGCCCGCACCAGCACCTTGATTAACCCCAACCATGCCAGCTTCAAGTTGTTCAGCAACGGCTTTGGCACCTTGACCACCAAACACGACTGCAGCTAAACCATAGTGACTGTTATTAGCACGACTAATGGCTTCATCAATATCACTAAAACGGCTGATAGCCACCACAGGGCCAAAGGTTTCTTCACGTTCTAGGAGCATGTCAGGGGTAATACCTGAGACCACAGTAGGTTGAATAAACGGTAATGGATACTCATCACTACCGAGTAAAAAGCTCGCTCCTTTGGCTTTGGCATCTTGCAACTGTTCAAGCACTTTTTGGTGTTGGGTTGGATTCACTATAGGGCCAATATTCACATTCGCGTCGTCCCATTTACCGACACGGTAACGACTGGCTAAAGCCAACACCTTTTGTTCAAACTCATCAGCAATACGCTCATCCACGTAAACGCGCTCTGTTGAAGTGCACATCTGTCCGGCATTTTCAAACGAACTAGCGACTGCAAATCTAACCGCGGAATCGATATTAGCGCTAGCCATCACAATCAAGGGGTCATTACCGCCAAGCTCCATCACTAACCTTTTTAAGCCAGACGCAGCATTGGCCATAATGTGTTTACCTGCGGCCATCGACCCAGTAAACGCCACCATATTAATGTCTGCTGCCACTAATGCTTGGCCAAGGGCTTTATCACCTTGAACCACTTGCAACACATGTTCTGGCAGCACCTTATTAAGGGTATTAATGAATAATTCGGCCACCAGCGGAGTTTGTTCAGACGGCTTTAATATCACACTGTTACCCGCAATTAAGGCAGGCATCAGTAAGTTGTTAGCCATGGCTATCGGATAGTTCCACGGCGAAATCACTGCCACTACACCTAATGGTCGATATTGTAATTCGGTGCGATTATCAACTTGTTCAGTGGTTAGTGCATCGCTTATTTCACCGGCAAAATAAGGTGCATTTTGCACTGTACCGCCAACTTCATAGGTGGCACGGCGATAATCTTTACCCATTTCTTGGCCAATTAATGTTGCAAGTTCATCTTGCACTGTCACAAGCTGCTGATATGCCTTAACCACATATTGTTGGCGTTCAATTAATGACAAACGAGCCCACGCCTTTTGTGCAACTTGAGCGTTGGCGACAACTTGTGGTAACTGAGATATCGCTAAGGTTTCAACACTGCCAACCGCAGTGGCTTCAATATGTTCTCCGCCATCGACTTTGTGATAACTAGCGGGATCGTAAGAGGTTAATACTGCCATGGAGAAACATTCCTTAATGGTACTAGTCTAATTAATGTCTATTTTGCTACAATGGAATACAAAAGCAACTAGTATACTTTTAGTAACCTAGAATAACTTAAGTTAAATTAATGAAAACTAAAATTGAAACAATGACTAATGGTCAAAAAAAAGTTATTAATGCTTGTGCTGAACCCTGCTCGGTCGAGCGAGGAATGCGGGTATTAGGCGGTAAATGGAAAGCATCGATATTATGGCACTTGCAAGATGGTCCAGTGCGATTTAATGATTTATCGCGCATGTTAGGCGGGGCGAGTAAAAAAATGGTCGATCAGCGCCTTAAAGAATTAGAAGCCCAAGGACTGGTGACTCGACATGTGATTAGTGACCGTCCTATTGCTGTGTCTTATAGCATTACCGAACTTGGCCGAACTGCATTGGATATTTTAGAACGTTTAAAAGATTGGGCTGATGAATATATTGTTTAACAAAGTACGATGACCTGTTTATCATCACAGATGATTAATTATCTGACAACACAACGGGTTAATGATCACAAAATAATAACACTATGTTAGACTTGTTATAAAAACGGATATGAAGTGCATGGAAGCCTTAAATTAAGGTGTTGTTATTTATGTTCCGCTACTTATCTGTGGTGATTTTCATCATTACATTTTTCAGTTCGCCAGTTTCAAATGCTAGACCTGCAGTCACTTTTTACACAGAAAGTTATCCTCCATTTCAGTCGCTAAATTCTCAAGGAGAATTGGTAGGCTTTTCGATCGATATTTTACATGCTACCCAGCAATATCTTGATTTTGATATCAATATTAAAATCATGCCTTGGAGCCGCGCTTATTATAATGCGCAGAAGTACCCGAATACATTCATTTTTTCAATTGCCAATACCAACAAACGCTTAGCCTATTTCAAATGGATAGGCGACTTTTATACTGTGCAAGATATGATCTATCGAAAAAGTAATCGTCCCGACATTCAGCTTAAAACCATAGATGATATTAATCGTTACTCTATGGCATTATCGCGAAACGATGCCTCACTAGATCGGCTTAAACTCGATGGAATACATCCCAATGTATACCTAGTAAGAAGCCAACTAGCGGCGTTAAGAATGCTTAATTTTGACCGCGTAGATTTGATTTACAATAACGAAGTGGGTTTTCGCGAAGACGTTAAAAAAATGGGCTTTAAACTAAGCGATTTTACCGCTGTATTGCCTGTGGTAAACATGCCCATTGGTATTGCCACCCATAAAGATACAGATGAAGCATTAGCCAAAAGTATGCGCCAAGCATTAAACACCCTAACTCAAAGTGGCCAACTTGAAAGTATAACTGCTCGCTGGTTTGGTGAAGATTTAAGTTCACAATCAATCATACAAACAACTGACATAAAGGCTTTAACTCAAGCTGTACAAAAATAGATTGTTAGTCATGACATCTCTGCAGTGATTTATCTCAGTTATTCCTAACTTCCGCATTAGATGTTCTGAACATCTTCAAGCCACTGGGCAATTTCTTTATCTTCCAAATCTGCCCAAGGTATAACTTGCCAAGTTTCATCTAGCAAAAACTCTTGTCGTAACAACGTTAACTCTTCATCAGTATCATCTTCCCATTCACTAGGCGGCCACTGACCACTTGAATATTCCAATAACATGCCTGATTCAGAATAGATCACCCCGTCAGGTACAACCTCTGAAAACTAAAAGCCCATGTCCTCAGTTCCTGTCACCAACGTAATTATTGGGGCGAATTGTTGCAGTTTTTGAATCATATCAGTACGAGTCATCAACAGCTCCTTAATGTGTATACTTTGATTAATAATTTAGTTGATTGATTAAAATTTTACTGTAAAAACAGTCAAGTACGGATTTTATAAAATGGCTCGTCTATTGACTGGCAGGAGGCTCATATGAGTTATATTTACTTGACCTCGCTATATGAAAGTGTAGCAAAAGCTTTACCCTCAATTGGTGTATCATCTTCCTCAAATGAAATGTTTGTAATTTTATTATCCATGAGCCCAACAGCTACGTAGCTAAGTTTTTTGTATTCATCAGGTGCCCCGGATATTTTGTAAATATATCTGTTGCACGCGCTATTTGGTGGTGCATAAACTCCATGGATTGTAATATTTTCATGGAGGTAGTAAAGCAACGCTGTATAATTAGCGATTTTGTCAGGTATTTCATTTTTTGGAATATCAACTGCACGCATTTGGGTGTAAATGTATTTAACATTAAACCTATTTATAGGGTTAATGGAGTTTTTCAAATCAGATATAAGGTTAATGTAAACTTCTGCATTTTTTAGATTGCAAGTTTCCGCCTGCGCTACTGCCGGCAGCATTAGAAATATTGTTAGCAGAACAGATGCTTTCACGGAACCTCCCTGATAAATATAGCGTTCTAGTTTTTATGCGTTGCGTTTTTTGCAAAAAATAAATCGCTTGTTGGACTTGGCCTATGCCACATCCATATTAATCGGTCACTTTTTACTAAACGCAAGATGCTATAGGAATTTGCTTTTTTGCGGTAGTTGTTTTTTGCACAGTCTTGTAGCTAATCACCTGTTCTGATTACATCTTTTAAGAGAGCTTTTTCGATATTTTAGCTTTTATATTACCCGTTTATGAATTTTGCCAGATATACCTTACTGCCACATAATGGATCATAAATAAGTTACTTGCCTTGCTTGTAATAGGTTTGATTCAACTCTGGAACTTGAGGACGTTGAAGAAAATGACGTGAGCAGGCCAAGGATGGCCATCTAGCTTTCGAGGGGAAGGGACGCCCCATCGGAGGCGTTAGCATTTTTGAATAAGGTCGAAGACGATTAAATACGCGATTTAAAGCTAAATCAATTTCCGTCGCGACCTTTTCGCTCTTTGAAAATGTTGCCGGAACGGCAGGGGTGATCCAAGAGGGGATTGCTGTTGATCCCCTTTTGGCCCGTGCAGGGTGGAACCTTGCGATCTTAATTCAAACGAAGTTTGAAAGATCTGGTGTGGGCGAAGCGCCACGACGTTAGTGGCCGCAGGCCATAATTAAAAATAAAAAATAACTTTAATAATCAAAGCCTAACTGGGCTTTAATACCTTCGTTAAACGCATGTTTAATCGGCTGTACTTCGCTGACCGTATCGGCCAACTCAATGATATCACGGTGACAAGCGCGGCCAGTAATAATCACATGCTGCATCGCTGGGCGATTTCTCAAAGCGGTTAATACTCGCTCAAGTTCGATATAGTGGTAACTGACCATGTAAGTCAGCTCATCAAGCAGCACCATATTTATCGATTCGTCTTTAAGCAGTTTTTCTGCCTCAAGCCAGGCTTCCATTGCTGCTTGGGTGTCTTTTTCTTTGTCTTGAGTTTCCCAAGTAAAGCCGGTACCCATTACATGGAATGGCACTCCAGCACCTTCGAGTAAATTACGTTCACCACAAGCCCAAGTGCCTTTAATAAATTGCACCACTGCGGCTTTATGACCATGGCCCACAGCGCGGGTAATCGAACCAAAACCAGATGTCGATTTGCCTTTTCCGTTACCGGTTAGTACCAGCAAAATACCTTTTTCGTCTTGCGCTGCGGCAATTTTGGCATCAACGCCCACTTTGACTTTCTGCTGGCGGGCTTTATGACGTTCAGCTTTGCTTGCATCAATAGTGTTAGCTTGTTCATTTTCGTGGTTATCAGTTGTCATGAGATTATTCCTTTCAATGTATTCATGTCCAAATGCGCTTCTAATACGTCGGCAAGACGATTTAGTTGCTGCTCGCGAATTTGGTTAATATCGATAGTATGGCGACTGTCTAAGCCAGCCCATTGCAAAATAAGTTGGCATGCAGCGGGATGGTCAAATAATCCATGCACATAGGTCGCTAAAATTTGTTGATCATTACTCACCATGCCATCAAGCTTGGCCATTGCCATTGGCTGCTGGGCGTATTGTTCAATCGATAGCGGCTGGATAACGTCGCTTTGAGTGAGTGAAGACTCACCACAATGGATCTCGTAACCACTAAACTCTGCCTGCTGGTCTTGTAAGCGTAAGTGACCCCTTACTTGAGTTAAGGTTTTGCTGGCAGTTAATACGGTCGTAATCGGTAATAAGCCCAATCCGTCACTGCAACCAGCATTATCTTCAATACCTAAAGGATCATCAATAAGCTCACCGAGCATTTGGTAACCGCCACAAATGCCGATGACTTTACCGCCATAACGTAAATGTTTTGTTAAGGCGATGTCCCAACCTTGCTCACGCACAAAAGCTAAATCTGCACGAACATTCTTACTGCCAGGTAATATGACTAAATCTGCAGCGGGCCAATGGGATGATTGAGCCATGCTCTGCATACTCACATAATGAAAATCAATATGCGGGTGTAAACGCAGCGGATCAAAGTCGGTATGATTACTGATCCTTGGGTACACTAACACCAATACAGACATACGCTGGTTGGCAGATAATGCTGTCGGTAATGAGCTTTGAGGGGTATCAATTAACGCATCTTCAGCGTCTAGATGTAGATCGTGCAAATATGGTAATACGCCTAATACTGGTTTGTTGGTATAGGCTTCAAGCCAATCAATTCCTGGCTGCAACAAGCTGATGTCACCGCGAAAACGATTTATCACAAAGCCTTTTACTCGCACTTGCTCAGACGGGCTTAATAATGCCAACGTACCAACTAAATGGGCGAACACACCGCCTTTATCAATATCAGCAATAATGATCACTGGGCAATCTGCCTCTTCGGCAAAGCCCATATTGGCAATATCACCTTCACGTAAATTGATTTCTGCCGGACTGCCCGCCCCTTCAATCACCACTAACGAGTATTGTTGCTGCAAGCGCCTGTAAGATTGCATCACTGCCGCTAACGCTAAGGTTTTATAACCATGACTCTCGGGTCCGAAAAAGGCCTTGGCTTCTAATGTAGTTAACGCTTTACCGTGAATAATGACTTGGGCGCCAGTGTCTGAACTTGGCTTTAATAATACGGGGTTAAAATCTGTATGGGGTGCTAAACCACAAGCAATAGCTTGCAATGCTTGGGCTCGGCCAATTTCACCGCCATCGACAGTTACAGCACTGTTTAGCGCCATATTTTGTGGTTTAAAAGGCGCGACATTAATGTTTTGACGGGAAAATAAACGACATAAACCGGCAACAAGCGTGCTTTTACCCGCATCAGAGGTGGTGCCTTGCACCATTAATGCGCCACGTAATGGTGGGGCGATTGAAGATTGATCGTCAACCAATGACATTATGCTTTTAAGGCCAACGGTAGGCCTGCGACCACCAAAGTGACTTGATCAGATATTGCGGCTATTTCTTGGTTGAGCCAGCCCGCTTCATCAACAAAACGACGATTTAACTCACCCATGGGAACTATGCCCGAGCCCACTTCATTACTGACTAACACCACATCGCTTTGCAAAGCAGACAAACTGTCGATGAGTAATGACTTTTGCGTGGCCCACGAGGCGCCGTCATTTAACAATAAGTGATTGGTTAATAATAACGTCAGGCAATCGAGCAATATGACTTGTTGTGGTTTATCTATCGCCACCAATGTTTGGCCAACGTCATAAGCTTGTTCGTGCAATGTCCAGCTATGGACGCTGGACATACGGTCTTGTTGGTGTTGATTAATGCGCGCAGACATTTCATGGTCTAACGCTGTGGCTGTGGCTAAGTAAACACAGGAATAACCAATAGCAGCGTATTCCGCCACACATTGCTCTGCATATCGACTTTTACCGCTACGCGCACCGCCCAACACCAAATGAATCATTAGCTTAATCCAACCGCTAAAATAACTAAGTAACAACACACTTCGCTGATTTGCTGCGCAGCGCCTAGTGTGTCACCGGTGTAGCCACCAATTTGTTTACGGAAAAAGCCGCCTAACAAAATGCGTACTAGCCACAAGGTAATAAATAGCACAAACGCCGCCACACCGTTAAGCCATAACAACACAAATATACCGCTGGCGATTAAAATAAATAAATCATTTAATTGCTGATCTTGGGCAATTGGCTTTGATTTGCTGGTGTCGTCATCACGGACGTATTGCTCACTAAAAATCAAGCTTGATGCCACAACGCGGCTGAGTGTATGGCCTGCTACAAGCGCACTGACCGCCGCCATTGGGCTATATAAAGCCAGTTCGACTAACAATTGCCATTTTAGCAATAACACTAATCCCAGCGACAAGGCACCATAACTGCCCAAACGCGAATCTTTCATGATGCGCAGCTTGTCTTCTACCGTCCAACCACCACCAAAACCATCTGCGGTATCGGCTAAGCCGTCTTCATGGAAGGCGCCGGTCACTAATACACCCGCGACCATGGCTAATAAAATGGCAATGCTTGCCGGTAAAATCAGCTGTGCAAGCCAAAATACCAACGCACAAATTAAGCCAATGAGTAAGCCCACTAAACCAAAATAACGGCTAGCTTTGTTGAGCTTATCGCTATCAATCACCACCCACGATGGAACGGGGATCCGAGTAAAAAAACTCATCGCCACAAAAAATAAATTTAACTGCCGCAACCATTTTATCTCGCCAGACATGTTGTTCCCTTAAACCACATTATTAACGCCAGCATCATCGAAACTGGCCATTTGATTGTAAAAATTCACCGCAGCTTGAATTAACGGTAACGCTAACGCAGCGCCAGTGCCTTCTCCAAGTCTTAATCCCAGCGACAACAATGGTGTTGCTTGTAGCTGTTGTAACAGAAGCTTATGTCCTTGCTCTTGCGACTCATGAGCAAAAACTAAATAGTCTCTTGATTGTGGAGATAATTTTACCGCAACTAATGCTGCAGCAGTAGCGATAAAACCATCAATCACCACTAATATTTTTTGTTCCGCAGCCGCCAGTATCGCCCCGGTCATTTGCACTATTTCAAAACCGCCAACGTGAGCCAAAATAGCTTCAGGAGAAACTAACTCATGTTGATGTAAATCAAGTGCTTGGTTAATGAGTTTTGTTTTAATAACCAAGGTAGCATCATCAATTCCCGTGCCTCTACCAACACATTGCTCAACATCAATATTGAGCATAGCTGACATTACCGCAGTCGCAGCAGAAGTATTGCCGATACCCATTTCACCTAAAGCAATTAAATTACACCCGGCATCAACATGGCGAGCAACCAACTGTCGAGCAAATTCAAACCCTTGGGCGACTTTTTCAAGTGGCATAGCCGCCGCTAAATGCATAGCCTTAGTGCCTGCGCCTAAGCGTTGGTCGATAACATTGGCTTGGCCTGTAAGCGGTTGTAATATTCCGCAATCGATAATTTCAAGCTCAAACCCGACTTGGCGACAAAACACATTAATTGCCGCGCCGCCTTGGACAAAATTATGTACCATTTGAGTGGTCACTTCGCTTGGCGCAATCGACACGCCGTAAGCGGCAATGCCATGGTCGGCAGCAAACACTAACATCGTTGGTTTAGTGATTTGCAGCGGTGTGCTTAACGACTGTTTATCGCCGCGGTACTGCACCCGAGCAATCTGTAGCGCCAAGGTTTCTAGCTGCCCTAACGCCCCTAATGGTTTGGTTTTTTGATTAATCTTATGTTGAATATTGGCATCAACATCTGACTTAACGGCTTCTATAACAAACATGGCGACTCCAACAATTCGGGCAGATAAAATTCAATATGATGTATTGCAGCACTCATCCAGCACTCATCCAGTGCTTATCAAAGAGCTTATCTATGTGCTTATCTAATTCTTAGCTATGTGCTTAGCTATGTGCCTATAAAAAGAGCTCAGTGTTTAACGGCGTTGACGCAAAATAAACAAGAAAAACACGCTGCCCAATGCAGCTGTAATAATGCCGACAGGCAATTCTTGGTTAAATAAAATGCATCGTGCTATCACGTCAATCCACACCATAAATAAGCCACCTAACATCGCGGTTAAGATCATCGGCTGACGTCCGGAAAATAATAGCCTAACCGTATGCGGGATCATCAAACCAACAAATCCAATGCCACCACAAGTTGCCACCAACATTGCCGTAATAAGCGAACACAGTAACAGCATACTTAAGCGCAATTTAGCGACATTTATTCCTAACGTATGAGCCGTTTCATCACCCGCTTGCAGCGCCATAATTTGCCGTCTAAATGCCAACATAATCAATAAACTAACCCCTACCGTCACACTGGGTAAGAGTAGATTAGACCAACTGGCTTTAGCAAAACTGCCTAAACTCCAAAACAGTACTGACGCCGCAGCTTGAGGGGTTGAAAAATACAACAGCAAGCTAGTCAATGCCCCAAACAGAAACGACGTTGCTACACCAGACAGCAACATACGTTCAACTTGGCTACTTCGACCAGGTCCCGACAAAATAAACACCACCAACACCGATAAACTGGCGCCGATGAATGCTCCTATCGGTATGCTTAATGTCGACCAAGACCACCAAGGTTGCGCGGTAAAGCTTGGCGCTATAGTCAATACACCAGAAAACATTTCGGCAAACAAACCGGTTTGACTGAATAACGACACCACCAGCACTGCACCAAATGACGCCCCGGAGCTAATGCCAAACAAATACGGGTCGGCCAACGGGTTGCGGGTCACGGTTTGTAATACACTGCCTGCTATAGACAACCCTGCGCCAGCCACAAAGGCCAACAAAATTCTCGGTAAGCGTAATTCAAGCACAATACGTTGGGTTATCGTAACCGCATGTTCACTGCCATCAATCGCACTCGGCATGTCGCCGCCTAATAAGGTATTAAATATCATTAATACGTCATTAAGATGAATGTTGGCCGCCCCAAAACTGGCGGCAAATATCGGGGTAAGCAGCGTAGCCAATACCAACAGACTGAAACAAACGTAATACCGACGTTGCGATGCATCAATCATGATCGGGGCATCCTTTCTGGCTAGGTTGGTAACCATAAAAATAACTGATCAGCGGCTTACCGTGTTGTGGGTGAAGATTAATGTCGCAGCACACACCAAACACCTCACTAATTTGCCGTTCGGTTAGCACTTCTGTTGGGGTACCTTTAGCAATTAATCGTCCTTGGTCGAGTAGCAGTAATTTATCGCACATTGCACTGGCTAAATTCAGATCGTGTATAGAAGCAATAACACTGATGCCTAAAGATGCAACAAGTTCAAGAATTTGAATTTGATAACGAATATCTAAGTGATTGGTCGGTTCATCTAAAATAAGAATATGCGGCTGTTGCACAATGGCGCGGGCAATTAGGGCACGTTGTTTTTCACCGCCAGATAACAGTTCATATTGTTGCTGAGCTTTTTGCTGTAATCCAACTTTGGTTAAGGCACTCACCACACGTTCACGGTCTTGGGCTGTGTTAGAGTCAAACAAGCCTTTATGCGGAGTAAGCCCCATCAACACTAATTGCTCGGTGGTCATGTCAAAATAATGCGGGGTATCTTGTTGCACCACAGCAATATTCTGCGCTAACAACTTAGAGGAATACTCACTGATGGGTTTAGAAAATATCTCAATATCGCCGCTGGTCGGCACAATATAGCGATATAAGCAGCGTAGCAGGCTCGACTTGCCTGCGCCATTGGGACCAATTAGTCCTAGCATCTGGCCTTTAGGCAAACTGAAATGAATGTCCGCCAGAATCGTTTTATTATCGACTTGCCAAAAAAGATGATTTACATCTAATACAGATTCAGACATGAAAGTTAGCCCGCCATGTCCAATTAATTAACACAAACATCTATTTAATAACTCCCCTAAGTCACCCGCTTAGGCATGGATATTGAGGCGATTCAAAGCTGGTATCTGACTTATGTCCCCATATTCGATGGGTACATCTACAGTTGCGGGTACAGTTTGGGCTTATCCCAATTCCCAATACCTTGAAAGGCACTATGGTTTCGACGCAGATTATTACGACAATTATGACGCAAATAACTATTCAAATTACGGCGCTGATAACTATGCCAATAACTATGCCAATAACTATGCAAATTGTGACACTAATGACTACGCACGTTATGGCGCAGATTATTATGCAAATTATTACGCAAATTATTACGCAAATTATTACGCAAATTATGGCGCAAAAATAATGACACTATGGTTATAACGCTCAGCCAATGAAGTGTTACGGCCAATGTAATGTAAAGCTCACTTCAGCGGTATTGCTATTCATTGCTGTCGCTTGAAAAGCGTCAACCTTATCAACATCATCAGGCCAATAGACATCGAGCACCATAATAGCAGCATAGGGGATTGCTAGGTTAGCGAATAATCCGCTAGATTGGCCAACCTTAAGCACATAGCCCATTAAGCAACGCATCACCCCACCGTGAGTAACCACTAACGCATGGGGACAATCGACAGCTTGAGCGGTTTGCGGCACGGTTTGCCCTTGTTGTTCGTCTATTGGCAGTAAACAAGAGTGCTGCTGGTGACACGAGCGCCATAGTTCATCCACCACGCTCATAAGCCCGGTCTCCACTCTCGCAGCAAAATCAATCACCGACTCGGCATTATCTGGCGTGCTATCAGCCGACCATGGGTTATGCCAGTAAGCATCAAATTTAGCAGGGTTTTGTTGGTAAATTGCATCAAACGATTGCCCATCCCAGACGCCAAAATCAATTTCTTGCAGTGCTGGTATCGTCGTTAACGGTAATGTTAATCGCTGCGTTAAAGGCTGGCTGAATTGCTGACACCGTTGCAATGGCGAACTAAACACATGGCTAATTGGATATTGCAGTTCAGCAAACGCTTGCTGCATTTGGGCCATTCCAGTGTCGGTGAGCTTTACATCGGTTTGGCCGCGAAATATTGCCCCACCTTCGCATTCTCCATGGCGCATTAATATTATCTTGGCTTGTTTCATTTAATTCAGCCTTGCTCTAGTGATAAAAATTCGCGTACTATGGACGTCTATACGTTTATATGTCTAAAATACTATCTTAAAAGATAATCATTTAGAAGATAATCATTGTACGCAGTAATTGTCCAAGGCAATTGCCTGCAACGGTTAAAGCAACCGTTGTGTATAACTGTTATTTACAACACTTGTGCACAGCAATGATGTTATCGCCCTACTATTGTAAAAATAAGGGTATGCTTATCTCAATCAAGGTATCAAGCAACATAGTGATAAAAAGGTAACTGTTATGGCGAAATCGACTTCTTACAGTCAAACACTTAAACAACTTAATGCATTGTTAGCGCAGCGTATTGTGATTTTAGATGGCGCCATGGGCACCATGATCCAAGACTATAAGTTGGAAGAAGAAGATTATCGTGGCGAGCGTTTTAAAGATTGGCATTGCGATGTTAAAGGCAACAACGACTTATTAGTACTCAGCCAACCGCAAATCATTAAAGATATTCATACTCAGTACCTGCTAAACGGTGCCGACATTATTGAAACTAACACCTTTAACGCCACCACCATTGCCATGGCCGACTACGACATGCAGTCGCTGGCCGCTGAAATTAACCTTGCTGGCGCCCGAGTCGCCCGCCAAGCTGCCGACGAAGTGGCAGCGCAAACAGGTTCACCACGTTATGTGGCCGGTGTATTAGGCCCAACCAACCGTACTTGCTCTATCAGTCCAGACGTTAACGACCCAGCGTTTCGTAATGTCAGTTTCGACCAATTAGTCGACGCTTATGTCGAATCCACCAGCGCCTTAATTGAAGGTGGCGCCGATATCATTATGGTTGAAACCATTTTTGATACTTTAAACGCCAAAGCCGCCCTATTTGCGATTGAAAAAGTATTCGATCAACTTGGCGATCGCCTACCCGTTATGATCTCTGGCACTATTACCGACGCCTCTGGTCGTACATTAACCGGCCAAACCACCGAAGCCTTTTATAACTCTTTACGCCACATCAAGCCGTTATCGATTGGCCTTAACTGCGCCCTCGGACCAAAAGAGCTGCGCCCGTACGTTGAAGAATTGTCACGTATTGCCGAATGTTATGTCTCTGCCCACCCAAATGCTGGCTTACCCAACGAATTTGGTGGCTACGATGAAACCCCAGAAGAAATGGCCGAAGTCATTAATCAATGGGCTCAAGAAGGCATGCTCAACATTGTCGGCGGTTGTTGTGGTAGTACACCCGCACACATTAGTGCTATTCGTGAAGCGGTGCTCAGACACGAACCAAGACAGATACCAGATATACCTGTGGCGTGTCGTTTATCGGGCCTAGAGCCACTCACCATCGACAAAAACTCGTTATTTGTTAACGTCGGTGAGCGCGCTAACGTGACCGGTTCGGCTAAGTTTTTACGCTTAATTAAAGAAGAAAAGTTTGAAGAAGCCTTAGATGTCGTGCGCGAGCAGGTTGAAAATGGCGCGCAAATTATCGACGTCAACATGGACGAAGGTATGCTTGATGGCGTGGCGTCAATGGCGAAGTTTTTAAACTTAATCGCCTCTGAGCCCGACATCTCCCGCGTGCCCATCATGATTGACTCATCAAAGTGGGAAGTCATTGAAGCTGGGCTTAAATGCGTTCAAGGCAAGTCGATTGTTAACTCTATTTCGATGAAAGAAGGCGAAGCCAAATTTATTGAACAAGCCACCTTAGTAAAACGCTATGGTGCGGCAGCCATTATAATGGCCTTTGACGAAGACGGCCAAGCCGATACACGTGAGCGTAAAACCCAAATCTGTACCCGTGCTTATCGCATTTTGGTTGATGTTGTTGGCTTTCCACCAGAAGACATTATTTTTGACCCTAACATTTTCGCCATTGCCACCGGTATTGATGAACACGACAACTATGCCGTCGACTTTATCGAATCGATAAAAGACATAAAAGCCACCTTGCCACACGCAATGATCTCAGGCGGCGTGTCTAACGTGTCATTCTCGTTCCGCGGTAACAACCCAGTACGCGAAGCCATTCACGCGGTGTTTTTATACCATGCCATTCAAGCCGGCATGGACATGGGTATTGTTAACGCTGGTCAGTTAGCCATATACGATGATATTGAACCAGAGCTGAAAAAACGGGTTGAAAACGTAGTTCAAAACTTACCATGTCCGGTAGCCGACTCAAACAACACCGAGCAACTACTCGACATCGCTGAAAGCTTTAGAGGCGATGGCTCACAAGTGGCCAAAAAAGAAGATTTAGCTTGGCGCAGCTGGCCGGTATCCAAACGTTTATCGCACGCATTGGTTAAAGGCATTACCGAATTTATTGATGAAGACACCGAAGCTGCTCGTCAAGAAGCCGTGCGCCCGCTCGATGTTATTGAAGGACCGCTGATGGACGGCATGAACGTGGTCGGCGACTTATTTGGTGCTGGCAAAATGTTCTTACCGCAAGTGGTCAAATCGGCACGAGTAATGAAAAAAGCCGTCGCTTACCTAAACCCATATATTGAGCTTGAAAAGGTTGCTGGCCAGTCAAACGGGCGAATTTTAATGGTCACAGTAAAAGGTGATGTGCATGACATCGGTAAAAATATTGTTGGAGTAGTACTTGCCTGTAACGGCTACGAAGTGGTCGATCTTGGGGTCATGGTATCGGTCGATAAAATTCTCGATGCAGTAAAAGAGCATAATATCGACATCATCGGCATGTCAGGTTTAATCACGCCAAGCTTGGATGAAATGGTCCACAACGTGAAAACCTTCCACCGTGAAGGCTTAACCATCCCTGCTATTATCGGTGGTGCAACCTGCTCTAAAATTCATACTGCAGTAAAAATAGCACCGCATTACCCACACGGCGCAATTTACATTGCCGATGCATCTCGCGCTGTACCTATGGTGTCTAAGCTGATTAATAACGCCACTCGCCAAGCAACCATCGACGAGGCCTACGCAGAATACGACATGATGCGTGAAAAACGTTTGTCGCAAACCAAGCGTAAAACCATCGTGTCGATTGAAGCCGCACGCGAAAACCGTTGTAAACACGACTGGGAAAACTACACCCCATTTACGCCTAATGTATTAGGTCGCCAGGTGTTTGATGACTATCCATTAGAAGACCTAGTCGAACGTATCGATTGGACACCGTTCTTTAGAAGCTGGGAACTGCACGGTCATTACCCTGAAATTTTAAAAGACAAAGTCGTTGGTGAAGAAGCGGTTAAATTATTTGCCGACGGCCAAGCCATGTTGAAGCAAATTATTGCTGAAAAATGGCTTACCGCCAAAGCAGTAATCGGTTTATTCCCAGCCAATACCGTCAACCATGACGACATTGAACTGTATACCGATGAAAGCCGCACCACATTGGAAATGACCACTCATCATCTTCGTATGCAGCTTGAACGCGTGGGTAACGACAACTTCTGTTTATCAGACTTTGTTGCTCCAAAAGATTCAGACGTTGCTGATTACATGGGCGGTTTTGCGGTAACGACGGGACACGGGATTGATGAACATGTTGCCCGTTTTGAAGCCAATCACGATGACTACAACGCGATTATGCTTAAATGCTTAGCAGACCGTTTAGCCGAAGCTTTTGCCGAGCGCATGCACGAACGTGTTCGTAAAGAGTTTTGGGGTTATGCCGCGGATGAAGTGCTCGATAACGAAGCGTTAATTCGTGAGCGTTATAAAGGTATTCGCCCAGCGCCAGGTTACCCAGCATGTCCAGATCATACTGAAAAAGGTTTGTTGTGGGATTTGCTAAAACCCGATGAAACGATTGATTTGAACATCACCGAGAGCTTCGCCATGTACCCAACCGCAGCGGTATCTGGCTGGTACTTTGCCCATCCAAAATCACGCTATTTTGGCGTGACTAATATTGGTAAAGATCAGGTAGAAGACTATGCCCAGCGCAAAGGCATGACGTTGGCAGAAGCAGAGAAATGGTTGTCACCGATATTGGACTATGATCCAGAATAGATTTATTTCGAATAGAATGAGTTCAAGAGTAGAAAGAGATCCTGAATAAAGAGAGACCCAGAGTAGATAGTGCTTCTGAATAAAGAGTGCTTCTGAATAAAGAGTGCTTCTGAATAAAGAGTGCTTCTGAATAAAAAGTGAACCTGAAAAAAGGGTAACCTTGAGTCATCACGGTTACTCTTTTTTATGTCCAAACTTGGTTTGGATTTTGGTCAAAAGACTCCATACTGCACGGGTCAAATCAAGCGTTATTCCGGCAATGCTTTTTAGCCGGGATAACGCTTCGTCGTTTTTACAATAAATAACTTAAAACGTCTTTGATCTTCTCAATTTAATTTACTGCTGGATAAAGTAAAAACATCTCAACTGGACATACCCTTTTCATCATTACACTATAAAAAATAGTCATTTATAATAATAGATACCCTTAAAGAATCACTCTACAATAACTTCGTTTAAAAAATAATCATCTGAATTACAAAGCAGGGAGTTGCTTCATCTATGGCCTATAGAGCATATATTGGGATTTTTGCATTCCTGTGTCTGATTGTCGCCGTTAGTTGCTACTCGGAGGAGTCAATGTTTAGCATGTTTAAAAAAGTCGATGTCGAAGTATTTCCTGAAGTGATAGGTAGCTTAACCCATGAGGGAAAACCTCTAGCCGGTATTAAGCTAAAAAGAGGTTATCAATACTCTGGTGTCATGGAAGAAAAAGAATGGGACTACACCACTACAGACGCTGATGGAAAATTTAGCTTTCCTGAAATCATTTACAGCACAGCACATCCAAATAAGCCTTTTGCAGAAACACGTGTATCTCAAACGATTAAAATCGCTGAAGGAAGTCATTCAGATCTAAGACTTTGGCTATCGGTATCTACAGGCGAAAAACATATTTCATATTTAGCTGAAAGGTTGACGCAATTAAACTGCGACGTATCAAATGAAGAAGTTAAAAATGAAATCATTGATGAAGCGTTCTCTAGTGGTGTTGTGCGCTATCAGGTATTGAGTATTTGTCGCTGGCCAGAATTAGAACGATTGGAAGTACAGAAAAGAGAAAAATACGATTAATAAAGCCATTAAATGACAAGGACAGTTTATGAATCAATTATCGCCTAAGTTAGCGTCAGAACTAGCAGCAAATGTTTATAGTTTAATTGATGCAGAGGATGCTGACATATTTGGAAATACCTACATAGAAAAATACTTTGCCATTAATAGCAAAGGTATAGGAAAAACAGGCGGATTTATTTTTAATCGCCAGTCGGGTTTTGCTGTTATGGGATTAGGTAAAGGACAATACCTAGGAGATGCAATCATCGCTATTCGTGGTACTCAGCTTATTGCAGATTGGGGAACGAATGCGCAACTTGGTTTAAGCGTCGGTGATGGTAACCAAATAGTGCACGCTGGATTTAATAATGCTTTTGCTTCACTAAGACAACAAATTGCGACTTTTTTGGATAAGTGGCGTATATCAAATCCCGGAAAAGCGATACATTTTGTCGGTCATAGCTTAGGTGGCGCACTAGCTTCTCTAGCTGCAGACTGGGCATCTGTTAATAACTACGCTTCAAATATTAATTTATACACTTTTGGCTCCCCAAGAGTTGGACAACAAGGTTTTGCCTCGGCTAACACCCATAGACTAAATCAAATTTTTCGCTGCACCCACGGCGCTGATGTAGTCCCAAAAGTGCCTTTATGGCCTTTTATTCATGCGCCTTATCAAGGAGTGGAATATCGCTTAGATAACAGTCAAGGTTTGAGGATTAGTGCTCATGGTATGGATCCTAAAGCTGGAGCCGAACCAGGTTATTTAGTCTCTGCAAACACTGAGCATTGGGGCCATTTACATGTTAAAGCTAGCGAATATTTAAAGCCGGTAAAATTACGTTATGAAAACCGCAATCAAGCAAGCTATTCAGACCAGTGGAGTGACAAACTCAGCGCAGCATTGATTACGGTCTTAAAAGAGGCAGGCTATTATGGCGCAATTGTAGCGCAAGCGACGGCATCTTACGGTTTGACATTCTATGATCTTGTCGCTAAAACCCTTGAAAAAATTGCTGCCGCGGCAGATTCTTTCGCCGACGATGTCAGAGGACTACTTGGCCATATGTTGTCTTTTGCAGGGGCTGTAGTCACAACCGTAGTTGACTTAACTTATGCCACTATTCGAGCCATTTTCAATAAAATGCTTGCACGCTTATATAGCAGCGTGAAAGACGCGATTAAATCTGTACACAAGTAATAAAAAATAATGACATTTTAAAGGTCCTTGTCGCTGCAATATATAATCAGTGACCGGGACCTTTTATTTATATCTCCAAATACATGAGTAATCCCTTATCCCATCAACAGAATCATCATGTATAAGCACTAAACTCCCGAACTCTATTACCCAAGCATTAAGCTTTGCTTCATATTGATACTACAAATTTATCTTTACTGACATTAAGCTCATTTAATCGATTCAAGCCATTGGTTGAATGATGATGCAGGCAAGGCACCTGATTGCTGAGCCATAACCTTGCCTTGCTTAAATACCATCAGAGTTGGGATCGAACGAATATTAAATTGGGCAGCAAGGGCTTGTTGCTCTTCGGTGTTGAGCTTGCCGAAACGGAATTTGGGCTCCCACTTTTTAGCTGCTTGAGTAAATACCGGCGCAAAGTTTTTACACGGACCGCACCAGCTAGCCCAAAAGTCGACGACCAGCGGTAATTCTGATTTATTAGCATGGTGGCTAAAATTGACGGCTGTGAGCTCTATCGGTTCACCAACGAATAGGCTTTGTTTACACTTTCCGCAAGTTGGTTGTTGTTCAAGACGTTCTTCAGGTACGCGATTTAAGGTATCGCAATGGGGGCAAGCTATTATCATGATTAGACCTCATCAACTTCATTATCGAGACTCTTTAATCATAAACCTTGTTGGTGTGTTAAACGAATAATCGTTTTAATTTTTTTATCATATTATGGCCTGCGGGCACCAACGCTTAACATCGCAAGGTTCCACCCTGCCGGATTAATTCGCTTTATGGCCTGCGCCCACCAACGTCGTGGCGCTTCACCCACACCAGAATTTTCAAACTTCGTTTGAACTAAGATCGCAAGGTTCCACCCTGCACGGGCCAAAAGGGGATCAACAGCAATCCCCTCTTGGATCACCCCTGCCGTTCCGGCAACATTTTCGCTATTTAACCAAACAACAGCAGCGAAAAAATTGCGACGGAAATAGCTCTAGCTTTGGACTTCATTTGCAGCCTGCTTCGGCCTTATTTGAAAATGCTAACGCTTCCGATGGTACATCCTGTACCGCGAAAGCTAGCCTGACGTCCTGTCAGGCTCACGCTATTTTCTACAACGGCCTCTGTTTAGAGTTGAATTTGTAAATTTCTAAGCAAGCCTAACTGATTTTTGGACACAAACGTTTTAGCGACAGAGTCCTAACTCGTCTATTTGGGATTAGGGAAATTAACTCTTGATGTCATAGTTGTTATACATTTTTTTCTCGAGCTAAACGCCCCTTCGCCTTGTACTCGTGCATCAGTTCCCCAACCATAAGTTGATAATCAGGGTGACTTTTGAAACTGTAAGATACGAAAAATACTTTAGTGTTCTCGACTGAACTCAAGTTTCTGATTTCACCGACGTCGTTACCCACAACTAAACTAAATTTAATACCCGGTATGTAGAAAATATGATGGTGGTACCCTAATTTCTTTGATGATGTTGGGAAAGAGATCTTCGGTACAATATCCTCGTCAGAGTCTACATAAACAGCAAGGTATGCATTTTTGGAAAACCTTGCTCCCCCAAAAGATAGCGACGAAATTCTTCTTGGTAATGTACACCAAGTGATTTTTGATTAGCGTTTTTTGCTACGGGCCATCCAGATGCACGCCAGATTATACTTGCAGCAAAATACAGGTATCTTTCAGTATTGGGAAACTCGCACTTTATGGGGTTAAACCACCTCTCACCACGAATACTTGCAAAGTGCTTTGCTTCATTGATTCGATGTAGAAGAGGAAATTTATCAGTGCCACCGTGACACTCTGAGACAACACTGTTCTCTCCTAGGCGAGAAAACAGTGATTCACACTCAGCACAGAGAAAGTGTGCTGTTATTTGGAAATCAGTGTATACAGAGGATTTGTCGTGACTTTGGTTTAATACCAAATCATCACCATCAAATGCGCCTTTTAGCTTTTTGTACAGAGCCTTTGGCATTAAATGACTATTTTTAAGCTCTTTATTCTCTAAACAAAGTTCGCATTTATCTAACTTCAAGTTACTACCTTTAATAAAATATGTAACAGTTTCAGCCGTGTTCTCAACTATGATGCCGCCTTTTACTTTTGAATTCAATTTACAATCAATTATTTAGTGATATATAAGATTGAATTCGTAAATGGAGCATATCTATACTGGTATAGCGCTGCTATCGGATAATTTTGGGTAGGGCAAAATCAAATTAATAGGATGTGTATGAGCTTTAGCGCTAACTGATAACGGGGCAAAAACGAGTTAGTTTTCTTGACTTTGAAATGGGCGGGTTCAACTCTGAATTGAGGCCGTTGAAGAAAATAACGTGAGCCTGACAGGACGTCAGGCTAGCTTTCGGTGGCCATGGATGGCCTATCGGAAGCGTTAGCATTTTCGAATAAGGCCGAGGCTGACTAAAAATAAAGTTAAAAGCTGGATCTACCCCATGGCGACCTTTTCGCTGTTTGAAAATGTTGCGGGGCGGCTGGGTGATCCAAGAGGGAACAGCCGTTGGTTTCCTTTTGGTCTGGTGTGGGCGAAGCGCCACGACGTTAGTGGCCGCAGGCCATAACTAAACATACTTTAGAGTAAAACCGAGTTAGCTCTCTTGACTTAAAAATGGACAAATTCAACTCTGAACTTGAGAACGTTGAAGACTCTTTATAACAGAATGCGTGAGCCTGACAGGCCTTTCTCGCACATCTGACCTATACGGATATGGGGAAAATGAGTTAACCAAGTATTTACGTTGGAGTTAAAAAAACGGGATTGGCGCGCAGTAACCAATCCCGTTTTTCAATTTATAGTGCTTAGTGCTTATCAGCTAAGCGCAGGTGTGCGTGTAGGGATCAGGCGCTTGCTGCCTGTCGCTTCAAATGCACCCGCAAACCTCAGCAGGTTGTTGTCGTCATAAGCACGGCCTGCGAAAGTTAACCCTACTGGCATGCCAATATCGGCCATTGTCCCCATCGGCACAGTAACTGTTGGTACACCTAAGTGGCGAATAGCAAGATTGCCGTTAGCGACCCAAATACCGTTGCTCCAGGCGATGTCAGCTGAAGCAGGATTAATGTGCGCATCTGCTGGACCTACATCTGCCATGGTTGGGAACAGCACTGCATCAAGTTTGAGCTCGTCCATCCAGTCTTCCAGATCCAACTTGCGCGTCTTCTCTAAGCCGCGCAGACCATCCGGTATGCTATCGATTTGGTTATACGACTTGAGACCTCTTTTGGCCATGTTGACGTACTCATCCATGCCAGCTGCGAGGTCGCCCTCACGGTTTGGCAAAGTGCCTAAGTCATGCGGGAAAATCAAATGCCCATTAACGTCAGCTAATTTGTTCAGTTTAGGGTCATTGTTAGCACGTAAAAATTCATCTAAAGCCCAGCCCGATAGTGCCCACAGCTCATCCTCGAGAAACTCAGGCGTGACGATGCCGCGATTGAACACGGTCGGCGCACCAGGTCGGTCACCTTCGCAGTTGGAAACCAGCGGGAAGTCCACTTCAATGACCTCGGCTCCGGCAGATTCCAGCGCTTTGCGTGCGGCTTGCCAAAGGTCGATAACCGACGCACGAGTATTGATGCGCTGACCAGTTGGGCCGCCAATGCCCGGGTTTTCGCTGGTGCCAGCCAATTCATCTTTATTAATGTACATGCGCGGCACCCCAAAACGCTTGCCTTTAAGCGTATCGGCTTGAGCTGCAAGATCCAGATACGATGCTGGACGCACGGTTGATGCTTTTGGGATATCAACCCAAGGTTGTAGACGCCATAAATCTCCGCGAGTGATAGGGTCATCTGCCACGATAACGTCAAGTACTTCAAGCATATCGGCCATAGTACGAGTATAAGGCACCACAACATCCATCGTCGGTGTTAACGGCCAGTTACCGCGCACAGAAATAACACCGCGTGATGGAGTATAAGCACACAGGCCATTGTTCGATGCAGGACCACGACCGCTCGACCATGTCTCTTCAGCTAGACCGAAAGCAGAATAGCTTGCCGCCGTGCCAGTACCTGCGCCATTGGAAGAACCTGAGGCAAAGGGAGCTGTAAGATAATTAGCGTTGTATGGGCTTTCGGCACGGCCATAGTGACCGCGCTGCATACCGCCATTAGCCATAGGTGGCATGTTGGTTTTGCCCAAGCAAATAGCACCCGCTTCGCGCAGACGTTCAACGGCAAATGCATCGTATTGAGCAATTAAGTCCTTAAACGCTGGACTACCAGAAGCCGCAGTGAGCCCTTTAACTAAGTAGCTGTCCTTCGTAGTGTAAGGAATACCATCGAGTGGACTCAGCGTTTCACCACGCGCTCGGCGCGCATCAGAAGCTTCAGCTTCCTTAATCGCATCTTGATTGTGAACCACCAGCGCATTTAGCTTGGTCTGTGTCGCTGGGCCGTCGTAAACCTCAACCCGAGCTAAATAAGACTTGACCAGCTCAACCGCTGTGGTGCGACCGGATTCGAGGGCTGCACGCAGCTCGGCAATAGAAACCTCAGTGACTTCGAACATGTTACGACCTCTTCTTAAAAGCCAAAAGTATTGACAGTCAATTTTATTAAAACAATAGTGACATTAATGGTCATTGTGTTCTCGTTGGTTTTTACTTACTGACCAGAGGGGATCTGTTGGGTGATGCAATGGATGTTACCGCCACCTAATAAAATCTCACGGGCAGGCACACCGACAATCTCATACTCAGGGAAAATTTCTTGCAATTTTTGAGCTGCAATATCGTCAGTTGCTGGGTCGAGTAGTGGGAACACAATGCGATTGTTGGTAATCAAAAAGTTCGCATAAGAACCCGCTAAGCGTTCACCCGCGGTGCGTGGAACACCTGTACCCTCCACTACGCCTTGCGCTTCTTCTTCAGTGCAATACAAAGGACCAGGCTGTGGTATTAGATGAACTGTTAACTTACGCCCCTGTGCATCGACAGTATTTTGCAAAATATCCAAAGCGGCTTTTGAGCGAGGATACTGCGGATCGGTTTGATCATCAGTCCAGTGTAAAACCACTTCGCCTGGGCGAGCAAAACAGCATATATTATCAATGTGTCCGTCGGTCTCATCCATGAATACGCCGTCTGGCAACCAGATAAACTGCTGCACATTTAAATATTCAGCCAGTAATGCTTCTATCTGTTCACGAGTCAAATCTGGGTTGCGGTTGCTGTTAAGTAAACATTCAGCCGTGGTCATGCAGGTGCCTTCACCATCGACATGAATTGAACCACCTTCAAGAATAAGCGGAGCCTGATAACGCTCAAAACCATGCTGCGTAAGCATTTGTTGCGCGACTTGCTCGTCCTTATCCCATGGTGAATACAAACCACCGTTATCACCGCCCCAGGCATTAAAGCCCCAGTCAACACCTCGGCATTCGCCCTTGGCATTCACCACTACAGTAGGACCTGTATCGCGAGCCCAGCAATCGTTGCTATCTATTTCGACCAACGTAACGTGAGAAGGCATAACCGTTTTGGCCTCTGCCAAAAACGCCTTAGGTACCCCCATGTAAACTGGGGTAACAGCACCAATGGCATCGGCCACTTTAGCAAAGGTTGCCTGAGCATAAGCCCCTGCAGAGCGCCAGTTGTCAGGACGATATGGCCAAATCATCCACACAGCTTGCTGCGCCGCCCATTCGGCGGGCATGCTAAAACCATCTTGAGATGGTTTAGTGGTTAACTGCGTGGCATCCACATTCACGTTTGTCATGAATTTTATCTCCAGTAATGCTTAAAAACGATAAGGGTGAGCGCCCTAACATAGGACGACAGAATAGAAATACACCTAACATTAATCAAATAAACAAATCGAAATAGCGTATTCATCACACGGATAGCTAGGCCGAAATTGCCACGTCCTACTAGGTGAGTTTTAGCTTCGTTGAAATATGACTGTATATCATATCATTTAAGACTGCTTGCGCTAAATAGTTGTATGCATAGGATAGATAAGAATTTATACGATAAAATGCTTGTAAGTTTATTGCACATTAGATGAGTGAAATTACTTTAGGGCAGAAACGGAGTTAGTTTTCTCGACCAGGAAATGGACAAATTCAACTTTGAACTTTGAACTTTGAACTTTGAACTTGAGGACGTTGAAGACTCTTTAAAAAGAATCCATCAGCCTGACAGGCCTTTCATGCATATCTGACCTATATTGATATTGGAAATGTCATAGTGATGTCGGCAACATCATTGACCATGTGCTTCAAGGCATTCAGGCATCCTGCCTATCAGATTGCTAATTCTTTTATAAACAGTAAAGAAGGGATGGCTGTTGATCCCCTCTTGGCCCGTGCAGGGTGGAACCTTGCGATCGACTCTTGTTTCTAACATTGATGTGGTCGCAGGCCATAAATCTAAACAATAAAAGAAGAACTGGATTCCGGCTGATAAGCATTACCGGAATGACAAGATTCATAAATCAACAATGATTAAACCTTAAGTCGCCACATATCAAAAGCTTCTTGGCAAAGCTGTTCTCTAAACTTAGGGTGGGCAATGTCGATAAGCGCACGGGCTCGTTCTCGTAACGATTTTCCGCGTAAATAAGCGGTTCCATACTCAGTAACAATATAGTGTACATGCGCACGGGTGGTTACCACGCCAGCGCCTGGCGATAAAACGGTGGCAATCCGCGACACGGTGCCATTAGCCGCAGTACTGGGTAATGCGATAACAGAACGACCACCTTCAGAAAGCCCCGCGCCGCGTATAAAGTCCATCTGACCGCCTACACCTGAGTATATTTGAGTACCCAATGAATCAGCACAAACTTGCCCTGAAATATCGACCTGCAGTGCTGAGTTTATCGACATCACATTAGGGTTTTTACGGATAATAGCCGTGTCATTAACCTGCTCAATATCCATGAATATTACCGATGGGTTGTCATCAACAAAATCATAAAGTCGTTGGCTACCTAATGCAAAGCCTGTCACTGTCTTGCCGGGATGGACTTTCTTACGGCTATTATTGATCACGCCAAGCTCGACCAAATTAAGCACACCATCAGAAAATAACTCAGTGTGAACGCCTAAATCTTTATGTTCGGTTAAGCACGCCAGCACGGCATCTGGAATAGCGCCAATGCCCATTTGTAAGCAAGCGCCATCAAGTACCAATTTGGCCACATTCTGGCCGATGGCCAAGCTTATCGCATCACTTGGGGCGAATAGGTGTTGTGGTAGCGGCATGCTCTGCTCATACACGGCAGCGAACTTATTGTAATGAATAAAACCGTCACCATGGGTGCGAGGCATCATGGGGTTAATGTGAGCAATGATTTTTCCCGCCATTTGGCAGGCTGCTAAGGTTGCCTCTACCGATATGCCTAAAGAACAGATACCATGTTTATCTGGTGGGGAAACTTGAACGATGGCGGTGTCGATATGCTGTTCGCCGGAACGAAACAACTTGGGCACCTCAGAGAGAAAAATTGGCACATAATCGGCATCACCTTGTTGTAGCAGTGACCTTGTGGGTGAACCAGTAAAAAAGCAACGATGGCGAAGATGATCCCTTAAACGGGGATCACTTAGCGACTCAGCGCCCTCGGTATGCAACTGCAATAATGTTAAACCATGCTTTGTTAACGCATGTTGTGCTAATGCATCGAGCAGTAATTTTGGCGTTGCCCCCATCGAATGAGTCCACAAGGTTTCACCGTTTTCAATTAAGGATACGGCCTCTAAAGCACTGCTACAAATAATTGGTTTCATTAATATTACTCAAGGTAATTAAGCTATTTGTAGTGTAAGCGGTAAATTACCCCTTTAATAGTGTTGACGATGGTAACGTTGAACTAGCACAAAATAGTGGAGAAATTGAGACATATAGGACGTTAATTGATAATAAGTGATGTCTAACTTACGGCTGCTTCAGTTAATCAAAACGACTCTTTAACGCCAATCACAATATCGCCGCCGTTATGCTCAAAAGGATAAAAAACCAACATAATTAAAGGGAATTATATAACACTGCCCTCGCTAGCTTTTTAGCCATACAGGTTGTACGGATAAATTAACTGACAGATTGCGAGGAAGGGCTGAAGTTTAACTCAGCCCTCATCAATAAAAACGTTAGGCTATTTTAAATGTCGCCACTTGACGTTGCATTGAACGAGCCAGTGATTGTAAGTCGTTGACAGAATGGGTGAGTTTTTCAGTCGCCGCTGATGAGGCTTTAGTAATATCATTTATTGCGATGATACTTTTATTGATGCTCTCAGCCACATAGGATTGTTCTTCTGCAGCGGTAGCTATTTGGGTATTAAGCTCATTGATACTGTCGACCGAAGTGACAATTTCACTTAGCACAACACCTGCACTACTCGTTTTATCGTTGGCATTATTAACTAGAACCAAGCCCTCATCCATTGAAGAAACCGCAAGCACGACACTTTTTTGTAACCCGCCAATCATGGTTTCAATTTGCAGTGTTGAGTCTTGAGTACGCTTAGCTAGAGTACGAACTTCATCAGCAACAACAGCAAATCCTCGACCTTGTTCACCGGCTCTTGCGGCTTCAATGGCGGCGTTTAGGGCTAAAAGGTTAGTCTGCTCGGCAATACCTTTAATGACACTTAACACTTGACCAATGTTTTGACTTTCTTTAGCGAGATGAGATATCACCTCCGCCGTGGTGCCAATTTGATTAGATAACTGCGATATACTGTCGATTGAATTTCGAACAATAATATTACCATTTTCAGCATGATCATTAGCTTGTTTCGCCTGTTCAGCAGCAAAATTGGTACTTTGAACGACTTCAGCCACTGTTGCGGTCATTTCATTCATAGCCGTTGCGGTTTGTTCTGACTCATCTTGCTGCTGTATCATTCTATGATTAGTGTCTTCTGTGAAACGCTGCAACTCTTCTGATGAAATATTGATGGTATTAGCGGCATCTGAAATTGATTCGATAATGCTTCTTAGATGGGTGATAACGCCTGTAAGGCTCGTTGAAATCATGCCTAATTCATCATCATTATAAGGAGTAAACACTTGGGTTAAATCTGAGTTTTGCTTGATGAGCTTTAGTTTCATCAAAATATCAGTCACAGGCCTCATCACACTGCGCAGCACCCAAATGGTTAACACGACACTGATAACAACTGCACATAACGTAAAGAAAATAAATAACTTAACTGATGATTGGTATATATCTTGAGTTAATCGCCATTCATCGCCTGCTACTTTTATTTGCAATGACACTAATTCGGCTATTTTACCGCTAATGGGATCAATTACGCCGTATAAAGGCATAATATCATCGGTCAATTGACCTGAAATATTCCCCGACATGTTTTGCAGTTTACTGATTAAAAAATCAATTCTCTCATCCGCGGGACCAAACATATCATTGGCTTCAATACTAAGTTGGCTCTCTTTGGGTGTTAACGTAGTGGCTAAATATTTTTTCCACAGGGTATCAATATTACTTTTTGCACTCATTAATGTCTCAGCAGCATCTTGAGCGGTTGAGCCGCCAGCATTGGCTTTGTTTATTGCATCAATGACTAAGACAGCATAGTCATCACCAATGATTTTTAAATCTTCTAATGGCACCACCCGATCAGAATAGATCCTCATCACTCCATCTTCGATTTTCCCCATCATATTGACAGCAATTCCACAAATTATGATGAGAATGGCTAATGGAATTAACGAACTAATGAGCATTTTTTGTTTAATTTTAAAATTCAGCATAAATCTACCACCAAGTAAAAATGAACTAACTACAAAAGCTCGATCAATCCTTGGAGGAACTTTACGATGAAAAACAATAATCAATGCAAATGTTACAATTATGTTATTTAAAATTTTAATATAATATAAAATATAACTCCAATCAAATATATAAATCACATTTTTATGCCTATACTCATCGATATATATGATTTTTTTCAAGGTATTAAAAATCTGTAAACTAAATTTTTTAAATAATGAGAAAACGATTCAACACGACAAAAATAAGTTGGAGAACTTAGAATCTTGGTCTTATAAAAAACACTTTGCAGATATGTGCAGTTAAATCAGCAACAAGCAGTTTACGTTAAAGTTAACTAGCAACCAAAAGCAACGATAAACAAAAACAACTCGACAACTTTAATCTTACAATTCAATGTATTAGCTAAAATAAATGAAAAAATATAATTATCGTTATCGAGAATTTACTTTAACTGACTAAAATTAAATAATTACTTTGGATCGAGTCCAAGATATACAGTTAACGAGATCACCGATCGTTTACTATATAATTGATTAAATAGTAAAAATATATCAGCACATCTAAATGAATAAAATATTACTCGTGATGACTTTTTAATAATTTAAGTATAAACGAAACGGTTTTTATGAGACGTTCAATTACTCAATCATTTTATTCGCAGATTAAATCATCAAAAAGATGAATTATTCAACTTCACGGCAAGCAACCGAGAAACCCTATCACAATCGTAAATATGCATTCCTAAATCAGTATGTTACCGTACATACTGCTAATTTAGATTCAGCGCAATCAAAAATTATACAATGACAATCAAGTGAATAAGCCTAAATCGGGCGACAATGAATAGGCCGTCTGATTTTCCCCTTTAGAATAACTGAGGTGAGATATGGATGTATCTAACGCGTCGAGACGGACCTTTATAAAACAATGTGTTATTGGCGGGGTCGCGGTATATTCCGCGCCTTTACTGTGGGAAATGAGTCGGGCCAATGCGTCCATCATTTCGCCTGAACTGGCTGCACAATGGCAAACTCAGGTTAGCGGCCAATCTAAACCCAAATTTCGTAACGACGGTATTGCTAAAGTCACCGGTCAAAAAGTTTATGGTCGTGACTACCGGGCAATGGACATGGCAGGCTGGCCAAAACAACAAGGCTACGCGTTTATCTTACGCGCTGCAGATGCATCCCATGTCTATCAAGGGTTCTCCCTCGACCACCTCCCAGCTTCAGCTAAGCCTTATAAAGTCATTACTGCAGCAGACCTTGCCCGCGACAAAGTTAAATTGCCTGAGTTTTACGGTGACAATATGTTATTGCCCGAGGGACAAACAGCAGATTATCTTGGTCATGCGGTAGCCATATTATTATTTGATAGTTTCCCTGCATTTAAACAAGCTAAGTCATTGTTGCAGTTCGACAATACCTTATTGCGCTTTGGTGAAAAAACGCCCTTTGTGTCAGACACTAAAGACCCTTATGCCAGCTGGCGTCTTATTCGGGTTGAAGGCGAAAATGGTGCCCGTGAAGATACTTATAGCCCACTACACGATGGACTATTTTTCCCCAGCGTTAAGCACCACAAACCGGTATGGTCAGGTGATGCTAATGCTCAAGGCTCGGTTTCTGAGCGCGGGCTGTATTATGCTGGCGAGATAGAAAAACAGATTGCGAGTGCCAAAGCAGATCAACAGTGGCAAGTATTAGAGCGCGAATATCGCACTCAAATCATCGATCCTATGATGATGGAGCCAGAGGCCTTTAATGGCTGGTTTGATGCCAGCAGCCAAACCTTTCATACCGTTATTACCTCTCAGTCGCCGCAAGACTTTCAAGAGATGGCCGTACACATGCTGTCATCTGGGCCATTGGCTGACAAAGTCAAAAATCTAGTAGTGCATTCTCCTTATATTGGTGGCGGTTTTGGCGCTAAAGATCACTCAATATTCCCGTATTATGGCGTGTTGGCAACCATTTACGCTAACGGTCCGGTTCGGTTAGCTAACGACCGCTTCGAGCAATTTCAATCCGGTCTTAAGCGTCATCCTTTCATCATGAAAAGTCGTTTGGCCGTTGATAAAGCAACCTTGAAAATTCAAGCGTTAACCTCACAGATGACAGTTGATGGCGGTGGTCGAGTTAATTTCAGCCCATCGGTCACCTCTGTTGGGGCGACGGCAATGCAAAGCATTTACTATACCCCACGTAACGATATTATCGCCACATCTTATGCGTCACGTAACCCTGATGCAGGCTCGATGCGCGGTTACGGTACATTGCAATCGATGACCGCAATGGAAGGCATGATCCACGAGATGGCTGCTGAGTTAAAGGTTGATCCCTTTAAGTTACGCGCGGCTAACGTGATGGAGTCAGGACAGCGTAATACTCAAGGTGCTATCCCTAATGGCACGCTTAGATACCGTGAAATGCTCGACATGGCTGAACTAGACCCTGTGTGGCAAAACCGTGCAGATAATAAAGCGCGTTATGAGGCTAAAAACCCAGGCATGCGTTACGGCGTTGGTTTTGGTATTGCGACGAAAGATTATGGTACCGGTGCTGCAGCACCAAGTGCGGCGGTTAGATTATCTAAAGACGGTAAAATAACCTTAGAAATTGGTTTTATCGAAATGGGTACTGGTACTCAAACGTCACAAGCCGTGGTAGTCAGCGAGTCATTAGGTAGTTTTGCTCATGAAGTGAAACTTGCTGAGATAGATATTTGGGATGCAATGCAATTAGTGCAAACCGACAATCCATACATTATTTCGCAGCAGCGCCAAGATGAAATGACGGCAAATCCACGTTGGACACCGGTTAAAGCCATGGCATCGTCGGCATCTATGTCGGCATATTATCAAAGCCATGTCACTCGTATTGCCGCCGATATTATTTATCGTCACGGACTCTGGCCTGCTGCGGTGTCGATTTGGAACGAGTTGTATTTCAACACCCCAATGGGCAAAACTAATCTCAATCACTCTCGTGACGGCCGCTGGACTGATGGCAAGCTTACCGCTATGGGATTCCCGCCGCTTTCAATCGACATTCTCGCTAAACGAGCCCACGATTTAGGCTTAGTGGTTGGCGTAATGGGTCATGCCTTTAACCGTTGGGCTTGGGCCGAAGCTGATTTTGAGATTTTCGGTACCAAAGAACGCATTGCACTGGATGCATTGGCACTGCAATACGGCGAGGGTGACAAGTATCATGGCAGCGCGGATCGCAAAGCCCGCATGAGTTCAAACGGCTATCACTTAATCGATCGTCAAGCGATGAGCTATCCTAAAGCCGAGCTGAATAACGCCATGGTAACTTACTACGCTCCATGCGCCACTTTAGTAGAAGTAGCCGTTAATGAAGGTAATGGCGAAGTCAGTTTATTGAGCTCTCATACCTGGTTAGAAGCCGGTAAAGTGATTGTGAATGAGTTAGTTGAAGGCCAAATTCAAGGCGGTCTTGCTATGGGAATTGGCCATGCATTGCATGAAGAATTACCCCCATTTGAAGCCGGCGCTGGTAATGGCACCTGGAATATCAATCGTTATAAGGTGCCGTTAGCGCGACATGTTGGTGTTTGGAGCCAGCGACATACTATTTTACCGCAGTTGTCCGAAACCGATCCTAGCCGCGGCATCGCCGAAGTGGTGATGATACCTGTTGTTTCCGCGCTGGTTGAAGCCGTTTACCAAGCTACCGCAGTGCGTTTTTACGAATTACCAATGACAGCGAAAAAAATCAAGGAGGCCATGGCATGAGCCAATCAATTAAGTTAACCATAAATAACCAAGCTGTGGGCCCGATTGACGTTGGCGATGGCATCATGATGATTGAGTTTTTGCATGAGTATTTAAATCTCACCGGGACTAAATTTGGTTGCGGCGCGGGTGTATGTCATGCCTGCACGGTAATCGTCGATGACGAACAAGGTATGAGCGAATCGGTTCGTACTTGCATCAATGGCGTCGAGCGTTTCAATGGCAAATCGATTCGCACTATTGAAGGTCATGCTAAGCAAAATGCCCAAGGTGAAATCACTGCACTTAGCCCTGTACAGCAAACATTTTTAGAACATTTCTCGTTTCAATGTGGTTGGTGTACTTCAGGCTTTGTCAATGAATCGACTGCACTGATTGAACGACTAGAGCGTAAACCTATAGCCAAAGATCAAGTTGAGCAAGTCATTGAAGATGCTTTGGGCGAACACGTCTGTCGTTGTACGGGTTATGTAAAATACTATGCGGCGATCAAAGATTTGATCCTCAAGACAGAGGGGCTAACCCTGTCATGAAGCCATTATATCAATGTAACTTAAGCCGTTTAATAAAGGCGCAAAAACATCTCCGCCAAAATATTTTACTCAGCTTAGGCCTAAGTTTAGGTTTGGGTTTGTTCGCCTGTTCCAGCAGCGCGGCTGATAAGGCGAGCAATAACAGTAGCGATATCGAACGTGGGGCTTATCTGATGAAGATAGGCGACTGTGTGGCTTGTCATACCGCGGTAGGCGGACGAGAGTTAACCGGTGGACTGCCGTTCGAAACCCCGTTTGGGGCGGTATTCTCAACCAATATCACCTCAGATAAAGATACCGGAATTGGCAAATACAGTTATGACGAATTTTTTGATGCCATGCATCACGGTGTCGGTATTAACGGTAATTTGTACCCCGCTATGCCCTACACGTCTTATAGCCTATTGACCGATGAAGATACCAAAGCGATTTATGCCTACTTGATGAGCACCAAACCCATCAAGCAAGCTAATCTCGACAATGATGTCTCCTTCCCTTTTAACGTTCGATTTGGTCTCAAGGCGTGGAACTTAATCGCTCATGATGCTGAAAAGTTTGCCCCCAAGAAAGACAAAAGTGAGCCTTGGAACCGAGGTAATTACTTAGTCAATGCGCTAGGCCATTGTGGTGAATGCCATACTCCTCGAGACAGCTTATTTGCCATGGAGCAGGATGAGCATTTTCAAGGCGCCGTTATCGAGGGCTTAGAAGCATCAGATATTACCCCTGCTGAACTTAACCGACAAAACTGGACTCATGACGATTTAAAGTCTCTGTTTACTGAAGGTTATTCTCGTAAAGGTACAGTATTTGGTGGCATGTATCCTGTGGTATACCACAGCTTTAGTCACTTAACCGATGCCGACATGCATGCGGTAAGCAGTTACTTACTTGATACTGACGAGACTGTAGAAGCCAAACCACTGACCTTTAATGGCCACCAGCGTGAATTACCAGGATATAACCTATACATGGGATATTGCGCTGGATGTCATGGTCAAAATGGTGAAGGTCGACCTAATGTTGCTCCGGCAATGGCCGGTAACGCCACATTAGATAAAGCCAGCCCGCACAATATCGTTGCGGTAATGCTTAAAGGTATAAAGAGCCAACACTACAACACCACCACCAGCTTTTATGCCATGCCAGGTTATGCCGATCAGTTAAGTGATGAACAGCTTAAAGACTTAACCAATTATCTGCGCGTCACATGGAGTAATCAGCCAGGTGATGTAGATTTGAATACAATTAATAATTTAAAAGAAGTGATATTCGAACGCGATTAACCATTGTAGTCCGTTGTAGAATATCCGTTTATGCAAAAGCCGACATTTGGTCGGCTTTTTCGTTTCACTAACAATTAATGGCAAAACTAACGCCATAACAAGGTTTACCCAACGAGGTTACAACACATCGTTAAGGTCTTGTATTGCATCAATCACCATACCCGTACCAATGCTAATCAACAGCAAATCAGTACCAACACGGACAATCTTTTGTCCTTCTGGCGTACGACCTAGCTGAACAGTAAGCGCTGATGGTACATCGTAGTAAACAACATCAACAGGTAACGAGTAGCCTTTTCGCCATTGCTTAGCACTGCCCGGTGGTTGGCAACGATTGTGTTTTTTGGCTAATCCTGGTGGACAATGCTTAGCATCACGGTTGGTATAATAGTAATTATTAACGATGACTTGGCGATCGTTACTAAAATAGGTCTGATAAGTTTCTTCCTGTTCGTGATCATGCTTCTTGTCATGCTTTTTTTCATGTTTTTCAGATTTATGTTTACCGCTATTACCATGCGAGTCGTTGTCTTTAGCAACGCTGTAACCGGAAGCACACACCATTAAGGTGCTGATAATGATGAGAGGTAGTATATGTCGATTCATAAAATGGATTCCTTTGCGATTAAATAGGCGCTTGTCATAATAGTTAACCAGCGATATGCCTGACCGTTAAAAAAACCAATACTATTAATATTACGGTTGATATGGGTGCAAAGGTAGTTGTATTGCGCTCTATTGTCGACACTAATCTATATTATTGTTAATTAATGTTCGCGTAGAATCGTTACTTTTGTTTCAATACCAATTGTGAAAACAACACCTTATTCGTTCCGCATAACCCCAGCAATATTTGATGTTTTAATCCTTATGACGTTACTCGTTAAGACTTTTTTATCGATGATAAAGGGACACAGAAAAGCAGCGAATATACAAAAAATTGATAAACAAGAGTGCGTTTGCCCCTTTAGATTTTAATAATACCGTTAACACCCAACGATTACCGTTGTGATGACAGGCTCTCCAGTACTCTGCCAGTGATACTGAAAGTAACAACTGGTTGCAATAACTTCGGCTGCAGTAGGCTCTGCAAGGGCAAGTGCACTTTTGGGGGCTGCAACAACAGCATAGCTGCTATTAGATGTAAAAATGCGATATGACCAATCATTCATTTCTAACCCAGCCGCTTTAAAGATTTCTGACGACGTTGTATAACCGGCATTAAAACCGCTACCACTAGTATTGGCCGCTGCGGCCCAAGGTTGGTAATGACTGCCTTTAACACCCGAGAATTCAACCGTATCTGTAAGCGCATTGCCTGAGGTTAATGTTTTTGTTTTAAATAACATCACTGCTGTTTTAATTGAGCCTGTGGCACCTTTGATTGCTGCAATATGTGCATCTGTTTTTAAATTAATAAACTTAGGCGCTGCGACAACAGCCAATACGCCAAGAATAATAATGACAACGACAAGCTCTATAAGGGTGAAACCGGATTGACGAGAGGAAACGATACTGCGGTTAAGTTTGATCATATGATGAATGCCTCCTGATACAGTAAACAAACTGCTCAGCTAGAAAGAGTTTACTTAAAACAATTACATGAGACGTTATTTTAACCTAAACACGAGCTTAAGTTATAGAGGCTTTCATCATAGTTTTGCGTATTGAGCCTTGTTGTATTGAGCCTTGTTGTATTAAGCCTTGTTGTATTAAGCCTTGTTTAGCACCTAGGTTATTTAGCCTTTAATGCCTGTTGCGAAAATAAAATACCATCCCAGCCATGTTGCATAAACTGACGAATATTTTGATGATCCGTCCCTTGCGGCGTCGCCACAACATCTCGGTAATGTTGGCCAAACATAGCCAAGGTTTGTTGCACCGTTAACTGATGAATTTGCCCGAACGCAAACACCTTACAAGAACCAGAATTTTCCCCAGCGTCATTAAGCTGATCACCATTTTTAAATGCACTTATCGTGAAGTCATACTGGCCATCAATAACAGCCATAGTCTCTTCAAAACGGATAGTATCTGCTTGCGATGTTAGCGATGAAATAAACGGGTTAATAGCCGTTGATGGCATAAAATTGGCCCTGCCTTAAGTTAAAGTTAAAGTTAAAGTTAAAATAAAATTGAATTAAAAGAAAAATAAACAGTAAAACTCCCGACACTATAGTTCGAGACCTTATCAAAATGATCACATTTACTATAGTGAAAAAGACTCAAGCAAACGATTAAAAAGCTCAAAAGCAAAGCGAGGCCCATACCCTCTGTAACTGCCTACTACAATGTTAAATTCAATAAAGTTTGCAAGCATAGACCATCGACACTTAATCCAACTTTAGTGCAGTAAAATCTGGCCGTGGTAACCTTTCCAACTTACTGTATAAATACATCACCACCAACGACAATAATGCGCCGATGATAAACAACCAATATCCACCAAGATGATCCAGTATAATCCCGCCGCCCAGCGGCGCAAATGCAAACCCCAAATCATAAAATGAAGCTGCGCCAAAGTACGCTCCACGTAAATGTTTAGGGGCTAGCCTGTCAATGTGCACGTTCATCGTTGGGAATAAAATGGTTTCTGCTAGGCTCATAACAACAACAGCGCCAATCCAGCCCCAAAACAAATCAATGGGGTTATACGCTAACCAAACTTGTGAACAAACCAACAGCATCAATCCAAACTGAATCCGATGCACCAAACTGTAACCAGCCATTAATCTTAACAATAAAAATTGGGTCGAGATAATGACTAAGGCATTGGTAAAAATCATTGCCGAAATCAGTGTTAATAAATCGGGGGCATTTGAACGAGTAAGATATTGGATCAGCGAACTGTCCATTTGCGCGTAAATAAACATACACAAAATGTTTGCAAAAATAAGACCTTGCAGTAATTTATCTTGCCATAAAATCGACATTATTTGCTTTCGATTCATCATAGCAGGTTTACGCTTAACAGCAGCTGTTGCATCGCCCATAACTGGAATGAGTCCATCTGCAACCAGCTCTGGAGCCGATGAATGAGTCTGGCGAGCTTGATGCCTAAAACCCCAAAATAATAACCCCAATAAAGCAGCAAAAGCCGCAGCGGTAATGTAAAAACTCGATTGTTTTCCGGTTAAGCCCAACCATATTCCTAACATTGGCCCTACGGCGCAACCTACGTTAACGATAAAATACAGTGATTGCATCGCCAACTCCCGGGTTTTAGGATCGTCAATAATGTCGCCAATGGTGGCAGACGTTAGTGGCCGCCATATTGCAGTCGCAATAGAACACAGTGTCATGACGACAACATAGCCTTTGACGGAATCGACTTGCGCCAGTAATGAAAACGAGATGATATAAAGCACACCGGTAAAGTACATTAGCTTGTGGCGGCCGATTCGGTCTGACAGTGCACTACCAATAAAGCTGGTAAATACCGATATAATCGCCGCACTCGACAGTACTAAACCCACTTCTGTGGCGCTTAAAGCAAATTTTTCATACAAAATGACAGCCAAAAATGGCCACACCATGTAATAACTACCGCGAGTAATAAACGAGCCAAATAACAGTATCCACATTAATCGTGGAAATTGCTTAAACCGCGCTACAGAAATATCGCTATGCACTTTTTATCCTTAAAGAGTGATGCTGAAATAGATTATGACAGACTAAATTGATGGGGTTGTTATAGAGCTAATCCTAACGGCATTTGCGCGGATGAACCACTATTTATTGCCTAATCCTATGTTATTACTGATCATATAAGCTAATAGCTGTTTTTCATCAGCTCTATTTGACAGCGATAATCCTTGAACCACACCTTGTTGATCACTTTGGTTACGGTGCTGCCCTAATTTTTGCTTACCTTGTAACTCATCGATGACAATCTTAAAACCAACAATGCCCTTGGCTAGTTGTTGTTGGTAATCATCGGCAATAAAGCCACCACTTTGTAGTAATGAAGGTTCATATTGTTGGATGGTAGATTCGAGTACTTGTGCGGTGGTCGCATCATCAGTTAATTCAATAATGCCTTTTGCATGTACTACGCTGTAATTCCAAGTCGGAACCGCTGGATAGGAGTCATACCAAGTGGGTGAGATATAAGAGTGAGGACCATTGAAAATACAAAGGACTCTAGTACCCGCAACACTTTTCCAATGCGGATTACTACGAGCAAAATGGCCATACAGGGTACCATTTTCGCCCTCTGAGGCAATGAGTAATAACGGTAAGTGTGAGCCCTCTAAATCGTTAGACACAACAGTCGCAAAACCATATTGGTTGATAAACAGATGTATTAACTCTCTGGCTCCCATATCCCACTTATCAGGCACTTGCATCATTCACTCTTTACTAAAATAGTCTATAAAGTCTTTATAGTGAATCTGACGAATAAATGCCATCGTTTTATGGGTTTGTAGCGATTATTACAAATGGCCTACTTTGACCAAAATCACCGTGTCTTGCTCCACATACGGATTATGCTGACTTAAATGCGGACTACGGATCCACGTACCTGCAGGATAGCGACCCAGTTCATCGATAAACTCTCCGCTAATGACATAGATTTCTTCGCCGCCAAAATGACGGTGTGGTTGAAAATGTGTCCCCGCAGGCCACTTAACTAATGCAGTCGACTCAGTACCATGTTGGTGTAGCGGCATAACCTGCAACTGACCATGACCCGGCAACCATTCTGTCTCATTGGTATTAATGGCCACTTGTTGTGAGTCTGTAGGTTGAAACTGGTGCAGCTTAACCAACAACGTACAACCTTCTACGCTAAATGGCGCATGGACAAAACCTTCAGGATTACGCAAATACGTGCCTGCAGGATAGTCACCGGTTTCATCAGAAAACACCCCGTCGAGCACTAAAATCTCTTCGCCTAACGGATGAGGGTGTGAGTTAAATTTAGCACCAGCTTGATAGTTTACAATGCTGGTCGCATGACCTCGCTCAGCCTCTTCGCGCGCTAGGCGTTTACGTAATACGCCCGCTGCGGGGCTATTTTGCCATTCAAGATCGGCTGTGTTTATCACCACTCGTTGGCTAAGATCCATGTTTAACATATTGCTACCTTACAACCGTTTAATTGCCACTAGTGTAAGGCTTTAACAATCGATAAAACAGCAGGTACTTTATGGTACCTATAGATATTAATAAGCCAATATTAAAAGTGTATTGATAAAAAAAAGCCCATTCAACAAAGTGAATGGGCATTAATTGTGGTCATTCAGCAGTTAAATACTGTTATTCAGAATCGCTTGGCGTTGTTTTTTATAGGCTTTAGCCGATGCAGGGATCGGTGTTGTACGCCCGGTTTCTAGCCAGTTTTTTAATCGATTAGCATCTGCCATGTGGGTGTATTTACCAAATGAGTCCAGTACCACAAATGCCACTTTACGCTTGTTCATTTCAGTTAACATCACTAAACAATGGCCCGCTTTATTGGTAAAGCCCGTTTTGGTTAATGCAATATTCCAATTGTTTTTAAATACCAGTTTATTGGTGTTTTGAAAATCTAAGGCATAACGTGGTGATTCAAAGTTAACGTGCTTTTTAGTGGTCGAGCTCAGCTTGCCTAATAACGGATACGTTTGACTGGCTTTAAGCAATAATATGAGATCGTTAGCGCTAGATACATTGTCAGGTGACAAGCCTGTTGGTTCAACATAACGGGTTTGGCTCATGCCCAGTGCGGTCGCTTTGTCGTTCATTGCACGCACAAAAGCCTTAAATCCACCTGGATAATTATGTGCAAGTGAGGTCGCGGCACGATTTTCTGACGACATTAATGTTAATAACAACATGGTTTCACGAGTCACCACGCTGCCTAAACGGACACGTGAATAAATATTGCGCATCACAGGTGAGTCAGTAATTTTTACTGAGATTTTTTCATCTAATGCAAGCTTGGCATCCAATGTCACCATGGCAGCCATTAACTTGGTAACTGACGCAATAGGCACAGGTTGATTTGGATTACTTGAATATAAAACTTCATTGGTGGCTAAGTCGACCAACATGGCACTACCGGAGGCTAACTCTTGTTGAGGTTTGATTTGCACAACTTGTGCTGCAAAAGACATTGGGCTGCTCAACGAAGTTGAACATAATAAAGCGCAGGCAAAAAAGAAACGAAGTTTCATTAACATCACTTGAAAAATAAACCTAATAAGTCCACTGAGTATACGATAAAGGATTAGACCGACAATAGATAAATAATCACTATTAGTAAGTTTTTAGTGAATTTAGCGCAGTTTGAGTCAAAAGCATTCGCAATGACTCATCTCAATCCGGCTCAAGCTAAGTGATAAACAGCTAAACGATAACCCTGCATTCTCCAAGCGAGCTATTTAGTCATAGTGTTGGCAATCGATTAGTGAGGTCTTTGTTATTGAATAAAGGGCACAAGAAGATGAGCTTCAGCACAGATAACGCTTTTTGTTGTCTTCATGTTAAGATTGAATAAGTCGTTTAAAAAGAGAGTATAGATGGACATTAACTTGCGTTTTTTTAGTCGATTAAACCCATGGCTCAATAGCTTATTGACCTCTAAAGCTACCCTAAAAACAGAGGCTGATGAAGCGCAACAAGGGCAGATGTCGCTCAAGACTATCGCCAACCAATATCCGCTTCAAGCTCGTCGGGGTCCAATTACTCAGGTGATGCTATATCAGTCACTTTATGCCAGTGATGATTTCGTTGGCCGAGAAAAACAACTCAAGCAAATTACCGATGTGATAAACCAATGGCGTAATCATCACGGCGAAATCAGTGCCATTGTCTCGCCTGCTGGAGCTGGAGGATCATCTTTTTTAGGCCAACTGCCGCCTTTACTGCAAACCATTATCGCCGAAGACACTAAAAAAGCACCGATGCCTGACGTAAAACCGTTGCCGTCCAAGTGGCTTTTGATGAGTTTTTATCAAGCGCCATTAGGCGCAAATGACGCGATAGCCCATGTTTGTTATTGTTTTGGTATTACGCCACCAAACACCATCACCGAAACGATTGCCGCCATCAACCAGCAACCACCACAGCTAATTATGATAGATGATATGCACAAACTGATGTTGAGAGTGATGGGAAATAATCAAGCCTTGGTAACCTTTGCAACTATCGTGATGGAAACGCGTAAACATCATTGTTGGATCATAAGCTGTGAAATATTTGCATGGCAACGATTAAGTGCACAATACCAAATTCATCACTTTATTAAACATGTTTTTCAGCTCGATTATTTCAGTGAAACCGAATTAGCCACAATACAAACAAAGCATCTGCTTGATTTAGGGTTAATCAGTAACGACGTGATGACCAAAGAAACCGCTACTGCAGCCGATAAAAACACCAAAAAAAGCACTGCACAGCAAGCTGAACAAACCAACAATAATCAAGCGGATATTGTAAATCCTTATAAAGACCAGCTAAAACAGCTGTACACTATCAGCCAAGGGCACCCCAAATTAGCATCATTGTTGCTACAGTATTCTCTCGCGCACCAAGTCGATATCGGTTCGGATAATAGCTCAAATAGTCGTTCAAATAATGGCATTGATATTTGCCGCATTAACTCATCTGTATTGCAACAATGCCAAGACAATGACCTATTTTCATTAGCAGAAATTTATGTTCATGGTGGCTTACGAGTGAGTCAGCATGCACATATTTTTGTCATTACGATTGAACAAAGCAGCTTGCAGTTAGAATATTTAGCTCGCCAAGGACTTATTATTGCGCAATATTCACAACAAGATTTTGCCGAGCATTTCTACTTTATTACTCCAACATTAAGTAAAATTGTCGCCAGCCATTTGGTGAATCACAATAAGTTGTTTAATTAAACGAGGCGACTATGGAAGATTCCCGTAAAGCATTACAAGCATTTTTAGAGATCATTTCGTTTGACCGAATAATCAGTATTTTACTGCTGTGTCTAATGGCGTGGCTGTTATTGGTACTGATCCAATTTTGCTTAAATCAACTGAATAAAGCCTTGCCTAAATACCGCTTAATTTGGAATCGGTCATACCCTTTTGTGCGTTTATTTGTGTGGCTGAGTGTGATTGTTTATTCGATCGTTGGCATTATCGATCCACATGAGAACTTAATCCTTGCAGTGGTAGGTTCAATCAGTATTGTGGTGGGTTTAGCTACCCAAGAACCAGCCAAAAACATGATTGCTGGGTTTATTATTATGATCAACCCGCCTTATCGCGTTGGTGATATGGTAACGTTATCTGGACATTATGGTGAAGTCATTAAACTGGAATGGAGCGTAACTTGGCTGCGTACCTTTGATGATAATACCGTGATGGTGCCTAATGCTGAGGCGTTAAAAACTGCAGTATCCAATGCAAATAGCGGCGCTTTAGATGAAATGGTGGTAGTGAGTTTTACCATTCCAATGAATGCCGATCACAACAAAGCCATCGCGCTGGCCAGAGAAGCAACGCAATGCTCACCATATACCTTTTTAAATAAGCCCATTATTGTCAACTTAGGTAACGAGCACGACTTTGGCCAGTTTTTACAAACCATCACAGTCAAAGCGTATGTGATGGACGTAAGATTAGAGAAAAAGTTTATCAGTGACATCAATATCAGAGTATTAAGCGCATTTAAAAATGCCCAATTTTATGATGTACAACAAACGGTATTTCAGTAATTTACGCTATAATCGACTCAATTGTTAGATAACACTTTTTGATTGTTAAAATGGAGAATTTGCTATGACTCAAGATGAAATGAAGAAAGCGGCAGGTTGGGCAGCGCTGCAGTATGTCAAAAAAGACACCATCGTCGGTGTAGGTACAGGCTCTACAGTCAATCACTTCATTGATGCACTTGCCACCATGAAAGATGACATCGAAGGTGCGGTATCAAGCTCTGAAGCATCAACGAAAAAACTCATCGAACTCGGCATTGAAGTATTTGATTTAAACAGTGTTGATTTGATTGATGTCTATGTTGATGGCGCGGATGAGATTAACGACCGCATGGATATGATTAAAGGTGGCGGAGCTGCATTAACGCGCGAGAAGATTGTCGCGGCGGTAGCTAAACGGTTTATTTGTATTGTAGATAATACCAAACAAGTGCCCATTTTAGGTGAGTTTCCGTTGCCTGTTGAAGTCATCCCGATGGCACGATCTTATGTGGCGCGTGAGTTGGTAAAATTAGGTGGCGACCCCGTTTACCGTCAAGGCGTAATAACCGATAACGGCAACGTTATTTTAGATGTCTACAATATGAAAATTTTAGACCCTAAAGTGATGGAAACTAAAATCAACGCCATTGTCGGTGTAGTGACTAACGGTTTATTTGCTAACCGCGGTGCCGATGTACTACTAGTAGGCACCCCTGATGGCGTTAACACCATCACACTGTAAAAACTAAACCATTCGCTTGATTAACTTGAATGTTTAGCAATAGCACAAAAAAATGGCCTAGCATTACTGCTAGGCCATTTTTTTATCTGTTTTAGTCTCTGTTTTAGTATCTGTTCTGCAATGACAACGAATTACACTGTGAACTGGCTCACCGCTTCATGCAGTGCTTTGGCTCGTACTCTCACATCTTCAGAAGCCGCGGCATTCTCTTCCGCTGCTTGCGATGATTCATCAGCAATATCACGGATAACCACCACGTTTTTACCCACTTCTGCGGCAACCATGCTTTGCTCTTCAATTGCCGCTGCAATTTGAGTACTCATGTCCATAATATTGGTCACGTCATTGGTAATGGTTCGTAAAACATCACCCGCGATGGCGGCTTGTTCAGCACTCTCCCGCCCTTGTTGTTGGCTTTCGTGCATAAGGTTAACAATAGAATGAGTTCGCGCTTGTAAGGTTGAAATGATGCTGGAGATTTCTTGAGTCGACGTTTGTGTTCGCAAGGCTAGCGTGCGCACCTCATCGGCAACAACCGCAAAACCACGGCCTTGTTCCCCCGCTCTTGCTGCTTCAATCGCCGCGTTTAATGCCAATAAGTTTGTTTGATCAGCAATGCCTCTAATCACATCAAGCACACTGCCAATAGTGACACTGTCTCGCTCAAGTTCAGTAACTACAGCGGCTGAATCGGCTAATTGCTTCGCTAGCAAGTTTATTTTTTGAACGGTGAGTTCTACGCCCTGTTGACCAGATTGAGCATTCTCATGAGTTTGGCTGGCTTTACTGGCCGCCAATTCAGTATTCTTGGCAATTTCGTCAATGGTAGCCCCCATTTCGGTAACGGCTGTAGCGACCATGTCGGTTTCATTAAGCTGGCGTAATACGCCTTTAGAAGCTGTCATAGCATTTCGAGACAGCTCTTGGCACGACTCATTCATTGCAGTAACCGACTCGTCCACTTGTTGAATCAATTCTTGAAAAGTCATGACCATTTGGTTGAAGTGATAGGCGATTTTCGATATTTCATCATTACCAGACTCATCACAACGCATTGATAAATCTTTACTTTTTTCAATTGAAGAAATTACATAGGTAATATCTTGCACCGGCTTAATAATGCTACGAATAATTAAATAGGTGAAAATACACAGTACTGCAGCGATTAACAAAAATATGCTTAAGCCAATAATGAAAGCCTGATTTTTACCATGTTCAATTTCGGCCAAGGTTTCCTCTCGCAGGGTAACGGTATCATTATCGGTTTGATGAATTTTATCCCGCAACTCAGCCATTTTACCGTCTTGCTCCGACAAACCAAATAGCACTTCTTTATTGACTAAATTGTTAAAATTCACTCGATAATCTTTAATATCTGCGCTCAATTGCTCCTTGTCAGAGAAAGACAAAGTAGACTGTTGTACTTGAGCTAAAAAACGGCCAATTCCGTCATCAAAAGCTTGTACATATTTAGGATCACGACGGAGCATGAAGTCTTTCTCACTGCGACGCAGTTGTAGCATTGCCACTAGCAGAGCATCCTCAGCATTATCACTCAGCACAGTTTCAACTTTTTTAACTGCCGAACGCAAATCGCCATATAAACCTGACTCGGGAGTTAGGCCTATCTCAATTTTTAGTGCAGTAATTTCATTGAATATTGTTTTATAATCATTGAGGTTGTTTTCAAAATCATCTAAAGCATCAACATCCATTCCTTGGTGCTCTAGCGCAACACGTACTTCGGCCATATAAGCCAAAATATCATTCATGCTATGTTTAAATTTTTCAACATAAACAGTGTCGTTACGATGGAGAAAATCCTTTTCTTCAGTACGTAATTCAAGCACTTTTTTTTCAATTTCAACAATACTGCTCGATGCGGTTGATAATTCCAACAGGACTGATTCAGAATAATTTTGTAACCCGAACATCGCGAGTACTGAGGAGATTGAAATGATCGAACTTAAAATAAGTTTCGAACGAATAAGCATATTTTCTACCACCCAAGAGTAAGATTTAACGTTATTGTTATTATTTTATGATCTGGCATGGAATTTAGATCAATCTTGCAACATCAGTATAGCAATTAGTTATCGGCAAACATGAATAAAGCTAAACTTTTTAAAAGAAAAGTGATTATTTATAAACACTCATATAAACCTTTTGCCGACTTGAGGCTGTCAAATAACTACACCATCATATTGGATATGTTGTGACATTAAGGATGCCACTATTAATCAGTCAAAAACCGAGCAATTAAGCCACTTAGCGGCACTTGACGACAGTCAGTTGGTCGCAATAGCGGTTACTGGTTGCAAACAGGCATTCCAGCAACTCTATCGGCGCCATCATAAGCGGGTTTACGCCATTTGCTTTAGATTGAGTGGCCAAGCTCAACTTGCTGATGATATGACCCAAGTTTGTTTTATACGCTTATGGCATAAATTGGACCAATTCAGAGGCGACAGCCAATTTACCACCTGGTTGCATCGCTTGTGCGTCCGCCAAGCGATTAACGAATTAAAGGTACAACAATCGTGGTGGCGACGCTTTATACCGACAGAGCAACTTGAGCCGCAGGACATACCCACGGTTGCCTTTGATGAATATCACCAATTGGATAAGTGTATTGCCAAATTACCTCAACGGACTCGTATGGTATTTGTACTGTGTGCAATTGAAGGTTATCAACATAAAGAAATTGCCGCCCTACTCAACATTGCCGAGGGCACGAGTAAAGCGCAGTACCATAATGCTAAACAATTTTTACAGGAGATGCTTGCATGAACACGTCACCGCAAGACCTCGATAGCCTAATCAAGTCATTGCCGCTAGAGATGCAACCTACAACCGATTTGTGGCCAGCGATTGCAGCTAAGTTACCACCTCAATCTCAGCAAAAAAAACATCTGACTCGCCCTTGGCTTATCGCAGCTAGCGTTGCAGTTTTTTGTATGCTGACCATCCTGCTTTGGCAACGCCCAGAGGGTAATTCATTGCTGCCGCAAACTGCCGCACTAACGACAACCACCCCACAAGCCACAGTGAATACCGAGGTAAGCCTAACGACATCTTCAACCCAAACCGAGGCAACATTAGCTGAGCTAGTCGATCAAATAGCCATGACTCATCAGACCCAACTGGATGTTTTTAATCAAAACCAATACACCGTGAGTTGGCAATTATCATCAACTGATGCTCCACAACAGATACAGAGCGATATTAGCCAAGCATTAGCCGAGCTGGATACCGCCTCAAAACAAGTACAAGCAGCATTGAAACAACAACCGACTAATCAACAAATGTGGCAATTATGGCGCTGGATCATGCAACGTCAAATAACCCTATTGCAGCAAGGCCAAAAGCTCCCATTTACGTCTAAACGGACACCACAAGGAAATACAATATGAGCATTCTTAAATACGTGTTAATCGTGCCGTTAATCGGTATCAGTTTTATCTCAATGGGCAAAGAAGCCGTTGACCAACAATTAAGTGTTTCTGATAACCCTTCGGTCAGCATGAAAATACAACGGGGTAACGTTGAGCTCGTCAGTTGGGATAAAAATAGCATTCAGATTAAAGGTGAACTTGATGAGTTAAGCCAAGGCTTAATATTTGAGGTTAAAGGCAATAGCGTTATTGTAGAAGATAAATTACCCCGCAGTTATCAAGGCAGTAATAAACAAGGGTCACAACTGACCATTTACCTGCCTAAACAGCTAGGTTTAGATGCCGAGGGAGTATCAGCCAGTTATCAATTATCACAGCTAAATGGCCAAATATCGTTAGCGTTAGTCAGCGGCAACATTAACGCCCAACAACTTAGTGGCAATACTAAACTCACCACGGTGTCAGGCAATATTAATACCTCTGAGCTAGCAGGAAAAATTAACCTCGAAACAGTATCGGGCGATATCACTGATAGCAATAGCCAAGGCGAGGCTGAGCTGCGCTTAGTCAGTGGCGAACTAAAAAGCCAAAGCGCTTTTACACATTTGTCTGTCGACCAAGTGTCTGGTGACATAACCGCAATCGTTAACCAAGTCACTGAGTTGAATATTGTTACCATCAGTGGCGATGCACAATTAACCTTAGGGGCCGATTTAAACAAAGCTCAACTCGAAACCATAAGTGGAGATATGGCACTAACGTTTGCTGGTATGCCTAACATCAGTTTTATGATTGATGGCGGCCCTGGTGGAAAAATCGACAATCAATTAACCGATGATAAACCGCTAAAACAAAAGTACTCACCAGCCAAAACGTTGCAGTTCAAAACTCAAGCTGGCACAGGTCAAGTCAACATCAATACCATTAGTGGCAAAATTAGCCTGACTCAATAAGTGTAAAATAACATTAGCTCGGGGTAAGCGATGCTTATAAAAGAGCGCTTTGCTCGCAATTGATTCTGTATTGAAAAAGTGATTTTGTATTGAGTAGAAATTGATTTGCAATGAGCAGATAAAAAAATGCCCGGTAATCATTATATGGTGACAACCGGGCACTTTTATATATTCAAATAATGACTAAACAGATTTCATTTCAGCATCGGTTAAAAAGCGCCATTCACCTGCGGCTAAGTCCGTGTTTAACTCGATATCACCTACCGCTTCACGGTGTAAATTAACCACTCTATTACCCACCGCGGCAAACATACGCTTAACTTGATGGTACTTACCTTCGCTAATCGTCAATCGCACATGAGTTGAGTCAATAATATCGAGCAAAGCAGGCTTGGTCAGCTCATCTTCATTGCGCAGCTCAACACCATCGGCAAATACCTGGATTAAACTGTCATCAATAGGTTCGGCTAATTCAACCAAATAGCGTTTGCCACAATCTTTCTTTGGCGAAGTGATTTTATGCGACCACTGACCATCGCTGGTAATTAACACTAAGCCTGTGGTGTCGACATCTAATCGACCAGCAATGTGCAAAGTGTCCATTTTCTCAATATCAATCAAACTCAATACGGATGGATATTCTTCATCGATGGTTGAACAAATGGTGTCTACCGGTTTGTTTAACATGATGTAACGCTCGCCAATCACGCTAATTAATATGCCGTCTAAATGCACCGACATTTGTGGTAGTACTTTAAAACCTGAGTTTTTGACCACAACACCATCACAGGTAACGTCACCACGATGCAAGGCTCTCTTGGCCAATGACCGAGTCAGTTCGGTACTTTCACAGATAAATTTGTCTAAACGCACAATGATTACTCAATCTAAAAATATTGACGCTATTATGCTGCTTACACGCTTAAATAGAAATCAATCACCGATATTTTTCACCGCTAAGGTAATTTTTGGTTACACATCCTCACAAAAAACACACTAAAAAGGCCTCCTTGCGGCTTGTTTTATAGGCGGATAAGGCCTTAACATACAATTCACAATAAAAGTAATAGCTTTTCCCTTTGGATAAAGGGGTTATTACTGAATTAAGCGACACTGATCGCAATGCCCCATTGAAGGGCTTTTTACATCAAGCAAAGGAAACAACATGAGAAAATTGGTTATTGGCGGTCTATGCGCCTCATTAATTGCAGGCTTGAGTGCTTGTAGTGATGACAAGGCAGTCGTTACGCCTGCTGCAGATGTCGCAAAAACAGCTACTGCTGCTGCAGTAGAAAAAGCACTTACGTCTGGCATCACGTTTGACAACATCGACAAGTCAGTGCGCCCACAAGACGATTTTTATATGTATGTTAACGGCGCATGGATGAAAAATGCAGAAATCCCTAGCGACCGTACCAACATTGGCGCATTTTACGACTTACGTGAAAATGCACGTGATGATGTTAAAGCCATTATTGAAGATTTAAGCGCGACGCCAAATCTAGCCGATGGCACAGATGAACAGAAAGTGGCTGATTTATATCGCTCATTCATGGATGTTGAAACGCTTGATAAATTAGGTATTGCACCAATCCAAGCTGATTTGGATAAAATTGCAGCCCTGAAAGATAAAAAAGAATTAACCGCATTTTTTGGTGAAAACCAAGCAAACGGTGGCGGTACACCGCTAGCATTCTATGTTGAAATTGATGCTAAAGATTCAAGCCGTTATGCCACACACATTTGGCAATATGGTTTAAGCCTGCCAGAGAAAGATTACTACTTTAATCAAGAAGAACGCTTCGTCAACATCCGTAAAGCCTACGTTGAACACATTGAGAAAATGTACAACCTTGCTGGCTTACCAAATGCAAAAGCCAACGCTGAAGCCATTCTTGCACTTGAAACTCAAATTGCAGAAAAGCATTGGGACGTAGTTGAGACGCGCGACAGTACTAAAACATACAACCTATACCAAGTTAAGAATTTGCCAGAATTGGCTTCAGAAATTAACTGGGATGGTTATTTAGCGGCGCTTGGCGGCGACAAGCAAACAGATATCATTATCAACCAACCAAGTTATATCCAAGGCTTAAACGAGGTGCTTAAAAATAACGACCTTGATACTTGGAAAAACTACATGACTTGGATGGCATTAACTCATAATGCCAGCAATTTATCTGAAGCATTAGATAACGAAAACTTTGAGTTTTTCTCTAAGACGCTTAATGGTCAAGAAGAACAAGAACCTCGTTGGAAGCGTGGCGTGAGCACTGTGAGTGACACGCTAGGCGAGGTAGTGGGTAAAGTGTATGTGAAACGTCACTTTGCACCAGAAGCTAAAACCCGCATGGAACAGTTAGTTGAAAACCTACGTGGCGCTTATAGTTCAAGCATTGATTCATTAGATTGGATGAGTGCTGATACTAAAGTTGCTGCAAAAGATAAATTGGCTAAGTTTAATCCTAAAATTGGTTACCCGAACAAGTGGGATGACTACAGCAAACTAACCATTAAAGCAGATGATTTAGTCGGTAACGCCAAGCGTGCAGCGATTGTTGAGCATAACAAAAGTCTTGCTAAGTTAGGCCAACCAATTGACAAAGACGAGTGGCACATGACGCCACAAACCGTTAACGCTTACTACAACCCAACCATGAACGAAATCGTGTTCCCTGCTGCGATTTTACAACCGCCTTTCTTCAACTTAGAAGCTGATGATGCGGTTAACTACGGTGGTATTGGTGCTGTTATTGGTCACGAAATGGGCCATGGTTTTGATGACCAAGGTGCTAAATTTGATGGTGAAGGCAACATGCGTGACTGGTGGACCGAAGCTGACTTAAAAGCATTCGAGTCAAAAGGCAATGCATTAATCGCTCAGTACAATGGTTATCAAGTGTTTGACGACCTACACGTGAATGGCAGCCTAACATTAGGCGAGAACATTGGTGACTTATCAGGTGTGACTATCGCCTATAAAGCTTACAAAATGTCACTTGACGGTAAAGAAGCACCAGTTATTGATGGCTTAACAGGCGATCAACGCTTCTTCATGGGCTTCACTCAAATTTGGCGTGTGAAGATGAAAGAAGAAGCCATGCGTAACCGCGTTGCAACTGATCCGCATTCACCTGGTCATTTCCGTGCATTAGGTGCGCTATCTAACATGCCTGAGTTCTACAGCACTTATGACGTGAAAGAAGGCGACAAAATGTACATTGAGCCTGCTAGTCGCGTAAAAATTTGGTAATCACCAAGACGAATGACTGACTTAGGTCACATTTACACACAAAAAAGGGCATCGAAAGATGCCCTTTTTTTATAAAAAAAACTAACCAATTGATAATAAAAACAAATACAACACAAAGCCACGTTAATATATATCATTAAACCTTGTTCATTCAGCCCCTATTCAGCCAAAAAGCGGTACATTGGGTTAACAGACATTATGCTGGAGCTATTCAATGAATAAGTTGTTTCGTACCTTCTTTATATTCTTAATTTTACTGTCTACACGTGGTGCTATTGCCCAGCCTAACGAGCTTAAATACACCAAGCTAGCTCAGCCATCGGACTTCAGCCAAAAATCATCTAATGATATTGAGCAGCTAATGGCACTTTATGATCACAACAGCGACTTGGTGACACAAGATAGTGATAACTTGCATGCTCTGATGTCTCGGGCACCAGTGGCGCAGCAAGAACTTATTGACCTACTCCACTTCATTGATCAATCAAGTAATACTAAAACCATTATTCCTGCGACCAAAAGTTATCAGCGTGCTGCTCAAAAAGTGCAAACAAAATTTAATGGCGACGCCAGCCAACTAACCGATATAGCACGGGCAAGTGTGGTGGCCTATGACGTAAAAAGCTTGCTATCAAGTTACCAACAGTTGAGCCAATACACCGAAATTGTGCAATTAAAAAATCGTTTTTCTCATCCTAAAGTGTCAGGTTATCGTGATTTAAATGTATTAGTGAAATTACCCGTTAGCCAAATGGTGGTTGAAGTACAATTTCATTTAAATGATATTGCCGACATAAAAAGTGGCCCTGAACATCATGTTTATGAACAAATCCAACAGATAGAGTCTCAGGCGAAAGCCACATCTAGACACTTAAATGACATTGAACAAGCCATGATAGCCAAGCTTCGTCAAGACTCGCACAAGCAGTATCATAAAGCGTGGTTAAGCTATAAACGTCAAAGTTTATATAGTTCACAACAACAAGTAGCATAAATACTGATAACTATCCTTATTATGAATAACTCACAACCCCTAACGTTTTTCTAATCACAGTAAGTTTCCACCCTTTTAGCGCTCATATGAGCGCTTTTTTTTTGCCAAACAAGATCCGCAACAATCACTTCTGCTATACTCGCGCCCATTACAAAACGATCTGCTGGACAATGCGATGAATGACATTATTGAACAACTACAAGAATTAAGCGAAACCGTACCGGTGCCGTTAGAATTGCCAACTTTTGAGCAACTTGTAGAAGTTGAAGAACAGATCTTAATTGGTTTACCCAACGATCTAAAAGAATTCTTACTGTATGGCAGCGATGTTATTTATGGCACGCTTGAACCTGTTACCGCTGCCGATCCATCTTCACATACCTACTTACCTGAAGTGGCTTGTTATGCTTGGTCTATTGGATTACCTCGCGAACAAATTGCCATTTGCCAAATCGGTGATAGCTTTTATTGTATTGATGAAGAAAGCCAAGTGTTGTTTTGGAAAAAAGGCCGATTTAGCGACAAAGTATGGGAATCATTTTGGCATTGGGCCGAAGACGTATGGCTTAATCGATAATCTTATTTATTAGCCTCGGTTGGAGTTAACTAACCCAACGCGAGATAATAAACGGTTATCAAACAAATTATCACTAACAATGAGAACGATCATGTCGAAAAATACCGGTTTAAATGCAATTGAAATTCAATGTTTACGTCAGTCTTTAGGCCTAACAACTGAACAGGTTGCTAGCATCACTAAAGCCAGTAATGAAGACGTGATGGCATGGGAATCTGGCGAGAAAGAAGCACCGATTCCGGCTCAAAAAAAGTTACTAGAAATCGATGATATTATCGAAATGCAAGTGCTCAACACCTCTGACGGTATTGAAGAGCTATTTAAAAAAGAGCCTAAGCGTCGGTTAGCCTTTGTGGTGTATCCGACTCAAGCGCTATATACCCAATACAATCCAGAATTTTTAAGCACTTTACCATTAACTGAATTGTACAATGCCGCAGCTTGGCGTATTAAAAAAGAATGTAAACTCGTACTTGAAGTGGATGTAAGCTTAGTCGCGCTCGATGCCGAAGCCTATAAAGCTTATCGTGCTGATAACGGCATGAGCGAAAGCCGAGAAAGCCGTGCAAAATGGGCTGCTACTCAGTTATAAAAAACCTCCATTTTGACAGTCAATCACTAAAAGGAAGCTTCGGGCTTCCTTTTTAATAACGGTTATTTAGCGACATCGGCAAGTGCTACTGTTTTGGCGAGCGCAGCAGCCAAAGCAGGACGTTGCTTTAGCCTATCACGATACGCTGACAACTTGGGCGGAATGTCTTGCTTGAATCCCAAAGCCCACCCTAATGTTTGGCTTAATAGTATATCGGCGACCATTGGCTCGCTGCCACATACAAACCCAGACTCCGGTATCCAAGTTTCTGCAATAGCAGCTGCTTGATCAAACTCCCATTTAGCTACAGTAAACATAGTGTCTACACGCAGTTCTTTTGGCAACGCAAAACGATGCTTTGCAATACTCCAAATCGGTTGTTCAAGTTCACTAATGACAAAACTCATCCAGCGTTCATGGATAGCAGACTCTTGAGTACCCGGTTTTGGCAACCATTTACCTTGGCCGTATTTTTCCGCTAAATAACGCATAATGGCCGCAGATTCGCTTAACACAAAATCACCCTCTGTGAGTACTGGCATTTTGCCACTAGGGTTAAGGGCTAAAAATGCGTCACCTTTATGTTCACCATTAGCAAAATCGATAGCATAAAACTGCCATGCAATACCTAACTCTTCTAAAAGCCAAGATACGCGTAGCGCACGACTTTTTTGGGTTCCGTATAACGTAATCATTTTGGCTCCATTTTGTATGATGAGGTTAATGAGAATAAAAAAAGCCACATTGCACCTTAAGTGAATGTGGCTGTTGTTATCTTATGACGTTGTCATTAGAACTTCATTGTGACTTTAGTATAAATATAACGGCCTAATGGGTTATGTACACCCATTGCGTAACCATATAGGTCAGCATCACCATCACCAATCGCAAATGATGGCTCTTCATCAAACACGTTATTAACACCTACAGATAGCTTAACCGTGTCATTGAAACGATATGAACCAGACATATCAACTAACAACTGTGCATCAACGGTACGGGTTTCGTTGAAATCTTCAAACTCGCCGATGTAACTTAAGTTAACGTTAGCGGCAAAGTCATCCATGTTCCAGTTAGTTGTCGCTAACCAGCGGTGTTGTGGATACTCATACTCACCAGTGTAATCAATGATCTCGCCATCAATTTCTTTTTCAAAGCTGATTAAGTAACTGTACTCTAGACCAAACTTAACGTCACCATAGCGGTTTAATTCAAGACCATAATGAGTTGATAAATCCACACCTTGAACTTCTTGTGAACCAATATTGACGAATCCAGATTTAATCACATCAAGCGGACCAAATGTCTGACCTGCTTGCGGTGCATTTCGCAAACAGACCGTACTGTTTTGATCATTACAATTTTCATCATAAAGAACCTGGTTTTGCAGTGAATCAATCTTGTGATCTTGGAGGATATTGTACATATCGACACCAATATCAAACTGCTGACTTGGAGCCCAAATCATACCCACATTCCAGGTTTCTGACTCTTCTGCTTTAAGGTTAGGGTTACCGGCAAATATAAAGTTGTAATCCAATAACTCACAATCTACGTTATCAGCTTCACAACGATAGCTATCAATTAAAAAGTCACTTTTTTCAGATGGGCCTAAGCCTATTTGCGCTAACGATGGTGCACGGAAACCGGTTGACCAAGAACCACGTGCAGTTACCTCGTCACTAATGCCCCATTGGAAGGCAATTTTAGGGTTAGTGGTTGAACCAAAGTCACTGTAGCTGTCATAACGACCCGCTAACTGCAGTTCAAAGTTATCTGCAATAGGAATTGATAATTCTACATAGGCAGCATGTTGATCACGTGAACCAAATGCAGACACCGCTTCAGTACCAAAAATCAGACCGCGCTGGAACTGCTCATCTGGCACGTCACTAACGCTTTCTTCGCGATACTCTGCACCTGCAGCCATCATGATATCGCGATCTGCGATGGTAAATGCATGGCCCGAAATACTCGCATCATAAGCTGTGATGCTCGACTTACCTTGTCTTACTAGACTTGTGGTGATGCGATCAATCACATCTTGCGAGTTCATCGTGCCGCCAAACGGGTTGTAGTTACCGGCATCAATTTCGGCTTGTAAGTAATCAGTTCTTACCCAACCTTGTGAACGATCGCCTGTTTGAGTTGATTCACTGCGACCACGTTGCGCTGACACTTCCCAGTCCCAATCGTTTATTACACCGCGAAGACCGGCAACAATACGCATAGTATCTGATTCAATATCCCAACGACGAGCGCCAGCATCAACTGTACGGTAACGGCCGATATCAATGTCTTGTCCAAATGGGTTGTTAGGATGAGAACCAGGCACGGTTAAACCAGCATCTTCATCTAATGGCGTTGGTGCACCACCCGCTTCAGAGGTGTTATGTTGTACAGATAACTCTAAAAATGCAGTTAAATCTTCACCTAGCATGTAATCAAATTGGCCAATAGCACCAACACGCTCAGACGTTGGAATGGTTAAATTGTATGGACCGTAATCAAACAAACAACTGCCACTTGCTGTGGCATTCTCAGCGGGGCAATCAGGATCGATAGTTTTCACACCATTAACATAAAAATACCCTGGAAAGCCTCGTGATGAACGGTAATCTTCACCGCCGTAAGGTGATTGGTTAGCGGTGCCAAAACGACCCATATCGCTTGCTGACAAGGTGCCATTGGTAAAGTAATCAAGAATAATTGACGCACTGCCTTTGTCGGCTTTTACGCCCCACACTAAGCTGGCTGTGGTTTCGTCATAACCCGTACCGCTGTCATCACCATAACCTAGGTTAATTTCAAGCCCTTCGATATCTTTTCTTAATATGATGTTAACCACACCAGCGATAGCATCAGAACCATAAATGGCTGAAGCACCGTCTTTAAGAATATCAATGCGCTCAATCGCTGATACTGGGATATTGTTGATATCAACAAATGAATTCGAAATACCTTCAGCAAAGGCACTCGATCCCACTCGGCGACCATTGATAAGTACCAAAGTGGCATCTGGCCCTAAGCCACGTAAACTGATTGATGCACCACCGTTAGCGGTAGAATCTTGGCTGTTTCCACGAGTAGAAAATGCACCAGAACCGTTTGCAGGCATACGCTCAAGCAATTGTTGTAGGTTATCGAAACCCATGTTGGCGATATCGTCTTTATTCAACGATTGTACTGGCGAAGGTCCCTCAATATCAGTTCGTTTGATACGAGAACCAGTCACTTCAATTCGTTCAACTTTTGATTCAGCACCGGCTTCAGCAGCTTGAGAAACGAATGCGATAGGGGCAAGGGACAGTGATATGGCGATAGCGCAAGCACTACGCAGTAGGTTAGTTTTTTTCATGATCATCCTTAACGTTAATTTATTGTTTTACATCCTTGACTGTTGCACACTGCCGTTAAAGCTATAACGACGCGCAACTCGTGCGGATTTATACTTACGCAACTAAGTTAAGTCATTTCTTAACAAAGTCAACACAAGCCCGTAATGTAAATGTAACCAGCCACTTAAACAAGAATAAATACTTAAAAAAAGTGAATTTAAATGCTTTTGATATGGAGGTCAGATGAGTGACAAAACGCTAGTTAGTGCCCACTTTCATGCAAACCTAGGTCTGTACTGGTTATTGTCTGGCGGCTTAGTCTTTTGCCTAAGTGTTGTTGGTATTCCATTGTTATTATTATGGTTTCCCCTAGGATTACTGGCGACAAAGCGTTACATCAATAACATGAGTGCTGAATTAACCGAGCAAAAACTCATCGTCCGCAAAGGGTTGTTTACTCGAACAGAAAATACCGTTCCATTGGATAAAATCACCGATATGGCGCTTATCCAAGGCCCCATCATGCGCATGTTTAGCATACATAAACTTACCGTAGAAACCGCCGGGCAATCTGGTGCTGGGGCGTTAATTAACTTAACGGGCGTCATAAATGTAGTCGATTTTAGAGCACAAGTACTGGCACAAAAAACACAACTCACTGAACGGAAAGACCACACATCGGCCCGCTCCAATACCGATGCATTAATCCTCGACAATCTACAACAAATGAACGCTACTCTTTTGCGTATTGAACAATCATTAACCGCTAAACAATCAAACTAGGTCTTTTTTAACATGCTTAATCAACAAACTGCATCAGCCTTACCGTGGGTATCTCGTGTTAACACACTTTTTAAAGCCACAGGACCTGGGATCTTAATGGCCGCCGCCGCGATTGGCGCTTCTCACTTAGTCGCCTCAACTCGAGCGGGTGCCGAATTTGGTTGGCAACTGGCGTGGCTCATTTTATTAGTCAATATCGTTAAGTATCCTTTCTTCGCCGCTGGCGCTCGCTACACAGCAGCAACTGATGAGAGTTTATTGCACGGTTATCAAAAGCAAGGCCGCGGGTATTTGATGCTGTTTACGGGGCTTAATGTTATTGCCGCCATTGCCAGTACGGCGGGGGTATGTATGTTAACGGCGGCCATGCTAACCCAGTTTATTCCGCTATCGATTGATGTATTAGCGCTAATTGTATTGGTCAGCTCATTAGCATTATTAATTTTCGGCCACTACAAACTACTTGATAAAATGACCAAAATTATCATGTTGGCTCTTACGTTAACCACCTTAGTCGCCGTGGCATTGGCTTTTAATCGTCATAGCGGATTCGGCACTCCAGTGGTTGGCGAATCTCCTTGGCAATGGGCGTATGTCGGTTTTTTAGTGGCGATGATGGGTTGGATGCCTGCTCCGATAGAGGTCAGTACTTGGAACTCATTATGGTTAATAGAAAAACGTAAAACTCAAACGGTAACCGCCAAGCAGGCTATTTTTGATTTTAATCTAGGCTATGTCACCACGGCATTACTGGCGATTGTATTTTTAGCGTTAGGCGCATTAGTGATGCACGGCAGTGGCGAGCGTTTTTCTGACTCTGGCGCGGTATTTGCGTCGCAATTGATCACCCTCTATAGCCAAGTTATGGGCAATGAAAGCCGTTATCTCATTGGGATAGTCGCGTTTTTATGTATTTTTAGCACCACAGTGACGGTAATTGATGGTTATAGCCGCACACTTGATATGGGCTGGCGATTACTGTCTAACAACACGTCCACACGCAGTTATTTAACCCAGGTGATGCTCGGGATCAGCGCGCTGGGTTTATTACTCATTTTATTCTTTAAAGGTGCCTTATTACCGCTGCTTGAATTTGTGATGATCCTTGCCTTTATGACTACCGTTATTTTTGCTTGGCTTAACTTCCGTTTAATGACCAGTGACACCTTGGCTAAAAAACATCGTTATGGCCGGGTGATGGTTGGATTGTCTTGGATTGGTTTATTGTATTTAGTTGGTTTTGCCGGACTGTTTATTTACTGGTATCTCGCTAAATAACCTCACTAAAAGCCTAGAACGCTGCGCTGCTAGTACGCTTCGCGGCTAGAGGCTATAAAATCAACAGCCTAGCAGCGAAGCGATACTAGCAGACCGAAGGTCGCCCTAGCAGCAAAGCGACACTAGCAGACCGAAGGTCGCCCTAGCAGCGAAGCGACACTAGCAGACCGAAGGTCGCCCTAGCAGCGAAGCGACACTAGCAGACCGAAGGTCGCCCTAGCAGCGAAGCGACACTAGCAGGCCGAAGCTCGCCCTAGCAGCGAAGCGATACTAGCAGACCGAAGGTCGCCCTAGCAGCGAAGCGGCACTAGCAGCGAAGCGGCACTAGCAGCGTTAGAAATCGATTGCAGTTCAAGCAGGATTAATCTGACTAATCAATGATTACCCGTTATACTAGTGTTTCGTCAATTGACCTAAACCATTTATGCGCATCCGCGCCAGAGAACCTTATGATTAACAATGATATTCTTCGCCGTATTCGCTTTGTGTTTGACTATTCAAATGCCAAAATGATTAACATTTTCAGCCAAGCCAAAGTAGACATGTCTTCAGAGCAAATTATTGCGCTGTTGAAAAAAGAGGAAGAAGAAGGTTATCAAGCGTGTAATGACACATTAATGTGTCAATTCTTAGATGGTTTGATCATTCAAAATCGTGGATTAAAGCCAGGAGCTGAAGTACCAGCACCTTTAAAGCAATTGACTAACAACCTTATGTTCAAAAAATTACGCGTTGCGCTTGAAATGCGTGAAGAAGATATTATTGCCGCATTAGCTTTAGCAGATTTTTCAATGACTAAATCTGAGCTAGGTGCGCTATTCCGTAACCCTGATCATAAAAACTATAAACCTTGTGGCGACCAGGTATTAAGAAATTTCGTTAAAGGTTTATCAATCAAACATCGCGGTAAGTAAAACCTGCCAAGTTGTTGAGATAATGCTTTATAAATGCGTAGCTTAGGCTGCGCATTTTTGTTTGTGAGATTTACATTTAAACAATAATAATTTTGCATTTACACCATACGATTGTTCACATAGCAATGACACAATAGTAAGAGGTGAGTAAAAGTACCTAACAATTATGTGATTTTACTCACTTAACAGACCACAAAAAAGATCAGACGTGATAATCTACAAGCACAAAAAACCAGCCCAATTCTAATAACGATCTAACTGGATCTCACACATTAAGGTTCCCCATGGACGATAACAAACGCCCCCTCTATCTTCCTTTTGCCGGCCCAGCGATTCTTGAATCACCCCTGCTTAATAAAGGCAGTGCATTTAGTGAAGAAGAACGAATTTATTTCAACCTCGAAGGCCTCATTCCTTGGGTCATTGAAACCATTGATGAGCAAGCCGCTCGCGCTTACGCACAATTTAAAAACTTCACCAATGATCTCGATAAGCACATTTATTTACGCAACATTCAAGATACTAACGAAACCTTATTTTATCGTTTAGTGCGTAATAACATCAGTGAAATGATGCCAATTATCTACACGCCTACGGTTGGTTTAGCCTGTGAACGTTTCTCAAAAAACTATCGTCGTAACCGCGGTTTATTTATTTCGTATCCTAACAAAGATCGCATTGATGATATTTTAAATAACTCAACCCGCCATAAAGTCAAAGTCATCGTGGTGACGGACGGAGAACGTATTCTCGGTTTAGGCGACCAAGGCATAGGCGGTATGGGGATCCCAATTGGTAAATTATCGCTATACACCAGTTGTGGCGGCATAAGCCCGGCGTATTGTCTTGCGGTGACCTTAGATGTTGGTACTGATAACCCACAACTTCTTGAAGACCCTATGTATATGGGCTGGCGTCATCAACGTATTGGCGGTGATGAATATGCTGAATTTGTTGAAGAATTTATGCAAGCAGTCAGCCGTCGCTGGCCTGATGCCTTAATTCAGTTCGAAGATTTTGCACAAAAAAATGCCATGCCATTACTTGAACGATATAAAGATCAATATTGCAGTTTCAATGATGATATTCAAGGCACTGCAGCCGTTACGGTAGGCTCACTACTGGCAGCTTGTAAAGCCGCTAACAGTAAACTTAGCGAGCAACGTATTACCTTCTTGGGTGCGGGTAGCGCTGGTTGTGGTATTGCCGAAGCGATTGTGGCGACAATGGTATCTGAGGGCATTAGCGATCAACAAGCTCGCTCACAAGTGTTTATGGTCGATCGTTGGGGCTTATTACTCGATAACATGCCTAATCTACTTCCATTCCAACAGAAGCTAGCGCAACCCTGTGCCACGATAGAAGCATGGGACAATTACAGTGACAATATTTCGTTACTTGATGTGGTTAACAATGCCAAGCCAACGGTACTTATTGGAGTATCAGGCTCTCCTGGTTTATTTACTGAAGAAATCATTAGAGCAATGCACAGCCATTGTAAACGTCCAATTGTATTCCCATTATCGAATCCAACGAGCCGTGTAGAAGCGACCCCGAAGGACATTCTTAATTGGACATCGGGCCAAGCACTCGTGGCAACGGGTAGCCCATTTGAACCTGTGGTCGTCAATGGCGAAACCTTTGAGATAGCACAATGTAATAATAGCTTTATCTTCCCAGGTATTGGCTTAGGCGTATTATCTTGTGGTGCAAGGCGTGTATCTGATGAAATGTTAATGGCTTCAAGTCGTGCTTTAGCGGAGTGTTCGCCATTAGGCAAAGAGGGTGTTGGCTCGCTATTACCTCGCCTAGAAGATATTCAAGCTGTCAGTAAATATATTGCTTTTGCTGTTGCTAAAGCTGCCATTGATCAAGGTTTAGCATTACCTTGTACCGATGAGTTACTGCAACAATCGATTGAGGCTAACTTCTGGGAACCTGAATATCGTCGTTACAAACGTACCTCATTCTAACAATAATTAAGTACGACTCAGCGCTTTAGAATTGTAAAGCGCTGATTGTCATTAGTGTGATAGTGAAACTCATTGATTGAAAAGGTTATGCGCTTTTTAACCATAAAAAAATCCCAACCTAAGTTGGGATTTTTTATGTCTGTAATAACAGTAAATTTATGCCGACATCACTAGCTTAAAACTATTCAACAATGGGCGGTCGGTGCGCGCTTTTTTAAGCTTACGTAAACACTCTTTCAACGACTGCTCAGCTAAGCGTCCGAAGACACCATCATATTCGTTATTATTCATCTCTTCTTCAGAGTCAGCACTATCAGCAATTTCTTGCGCAACACGGCTTAACTGCATCCACGCATTGGCAATATAAAAGCCATGAAACTCTGCTTTGGTCATTAACTTTTGCGCACTCGCAGGTAATGCATCCCAAGCATGAGTAAATGTATTGGCTTTATCTTCAATAAGTTCGCTAAACAAGCCTTCATAGGCCTCAAGTAATGTTTCAGGTAACTTGTCCATCGGCAGTACTTTGTTTGCTACGTTATACGAAATTTGTTTTGCTACGTCTTGATACTGCGGGTCAACTTTGGTCATGGTTATCTCTCAATTAACATTCTACACATGGATTGGCATCAGAATGTTTGATGGCATAATAATCAAATTATTTATTGAAATTAGGCCAGAACAAACGCACTCTTAATGCCATATCTATGCAGTGATATGTCTTTTACTCATGTAAATGAAAACAAGCTAATCCAATTATGACATGATTTTTTACTGTTTGTATTATCAGTTTTTAAAGTAATACTCCGTCGATATATTAACTTAATGAGCAGATCAGCCTCTAAATATGGACTTTAATCTGCAGGTCACATCAATTTATCATTGATAAAACACCCATTGTGCACAATAATTGCTCATCGATAGTAAAGATGTATATAAAAGTGCTATAACTACGCCTACACAATGATTATTGTTGCCAACAAAAACTATAAATAAAAAAGCAGCTTATTATTTTGAATAAATCACTAAATTTTCACTTTTTTATTGCTATTTTTATCGCAATATATTTTTTACCTACTTCAGTCTTTGCCGCTTATTACGACAACGACAAAGCTGATGCTATCTATAAAAAAATAGATTTAGCTGATTATATTGATCAGATCGCTGGCGAAAAGCTACTCAACGAATATAAGCGGATCATTGCCTCTGACGATGAGATCCGTCAAAAACTCTATGTCCGTTTAAACTGCTGGAACCAGCCTTCTACTACAGAGAGTGAACTTACCAACGCCATTAAATATGCAGAGCAGCAACTGCTGATATATTCAGAACCCTATCCATCCGCAATTCATACCGATTTATTATTATGTTTGGGCTATTACAAACAGTTTTCAGGGCAATTAGACGAAGCTCTGGACGATCTTTCTAATGCAATAAATAATGCATACGAACTTGAAGATCCTCGACTTATCGCTGACGGCCGCAGCATTCGAGGGGCAATGCTGTCCTATCAAGGCAACTATTCATCTGCATTAGAAGATTTAATTACATCGCAACAATTGTATGAAAATCTTAATTTAACTTATTGGGCAAATGATAACTTGAGTGAACTTGCTGCAAGTTATCGGCGTTTTGGTGATGCTGAAACCGCTCTTAAATACCAAATAAAACTTGAACAAGCTTACCTTAAGGCCAATCAACAAATAGAAGCTGATAACATCAATAATCAGATCGCATTTTCACTTTTAGAGCTTGGACGTATCGATGAGTCTACAGCTCGATTTAAACAGTCGCTCGCCTTCTGGAAAACCCAAAAAGATAACGTTGCGATTGCAGATGCCAAAACCAATATTGCAGGTAATCTGATTAAGCTAGATAAAATAGATGAAGCACTAGTGCTGTTAAAGGAAGCAGAAAAAGAAATCCCAGTCAGTCATGATGGGCCGCATAGCTCATTAATGTTATACCTAGCACAAGTATATTTAGCTAAAAATGAATTAGATAAGGCACTTGAATACAGTCAGCTTGCATCAATTGATTTTAACCGTGGTGGCAATGAACGCGGTGAAAATGAAAACATCTATCTCAAAAGCGATATCTACCAAGCTAAAGGTGATATTGAAAACGCATTAAAAACATTACAAAAATTTATTAAAATGCACATGGCACTTGATAAGCAAAATATGTCTGATCGCAACTCAGAAATGCAAGCGCGCTTTAACACCAACAAAATTCAAACCGAAAACGAATGGTTAATACAACGCGACAAAGATAAAGAACAACAGTTACAGATTTTACAGCGTAACGAAAGCATGCAAATCATCATTATAATCTTAGTTGCGATTATTTTAATTATCGTATCAATGTTTGCTTACAAGCAAGTCATGCGAAAACAGCTCTTTAGACGTTTAGCCCTAACTGATGAGCTCACTAAGCTCTCCAATAGACGTGACACCTATTCTCAAGGCAATTATTTCCTGAAATCATCACAACAGTCGGGTAAACCTTTTTCAATCATCTCTTTTGATGCCGACCACTTTAAAATCGTTAACGACACTTTAGGCCACGACATGGGCGATAAAGTACTGGTAAAACTGGCCTCTATTAGTACTAGTATGATGCGCGATACCGATGTTGTTGGACGTGTTGGTGGTGAAGAGTTTTTGATTTTATTACCTAATATCGACAAAGCGAAAGCCATTGAAATCGCTAATCGGTTAATTGAGACCATTGCTGATTACGACTGGACTCAGATTTCGCCGAACTTACATCAAACCATCAGTGCTGGAGTGGCGAGTTATAGTAATGAAACAGAGTTATCTCCGTTGTTGCTAAAAGCGGACAAAGCACTCTATTCAGCCAAAGCTGCTGGTCGAAATTGTGTCAAAGCTGAGTAAAACGCGTATAATTTTAGCGTGTTTACTCAATGATAGTGTTATGACAACAACGACCGCAGTATTAACGCCTGATCCAATTACCGATCTTGAGATCAATTCAATCCCCGAGCCCTGTCCATTGACCGCGGTTCAACTTGATGTGCTCAATAGGCAAATCAAGCTTTGGGGTAAAGAACTTGGCTTTGCTCATATTGGTGTTGCTGATGTCGACTTAACTCAGCATGAGGCAGCATTACAAGACTGGTTAGATAAAGGTTATCACGGTGAGATGGCTTACATGGCTAATCACGGAATGATGCGTGCTAGACCCGCTGAGTTACATCCCGGAACCATTAGAGTGATTTGTGCTCGGATGGACTATTTACCGCCTGACGCTGGCTTTGCCAGTAATTTAACCGACCCAAATCTTGGTTATATCTCTCGTTATGCGGGTGGACGTGATTACCATAAACTCATCCGACAACGGCTTAAAAAGCTCGGCGATAAAATTAACCAGTATTGCCAACAGCTCGACTTTGATACGACTGATTTTAGACCTTTTGTGGATTCTGCACCTATTTTAGAACGTCCATTAGCCGATAAAGCCGGACTAGGCTGGACAGGCAAACACTCGTTAATTTTACACCCAGATGCAGGCAGCTGGTTTTTTCTTGGCGAGTTACTCATTAACTTACCGTTACCGTTAGATATCCCGATTGAAGAAGGCTGCAACACTTGCGTAGCCTGCATAAAGTCATGCCCAACTGATGCGATTGTCGAGCCCTATGTTGTCGATGCAAGACGCTGTATTTCTTACTTGACCATTGAATTACAGGGCGCTATCCCAGAAGAGTTTCGCCCGCTTATAGGCAATCGTATTTATGGCTGTGATGACTGCCAGCTAGTGTGCCCAGTCAATGCTAAAGCACCACTGACAAAAGAAACTGATTTTCATACTCGCAGTGCGCTTATTCAACCCGATTTACTGACTCTATTTGCTTGGTCTGAACCTTATTTTCTCAGCCAAACAGAAGGCAGTGCGATTCGACGAATTGGTCATAAACGTTGGTTACGTAATATCGCGATTGCATTAGGTAATGCCCCTGCTAATCCGGCCATTATTAATGCGTTAGAGCAACGTAAACACAGTGAAGAAGTGGATGATATGGTACTTGAGCATATTGAATGGGCATTAGTTCAACAAATACAAAAAGCGCCACAGTCGGCGCTTTCACGTAAAACTCAACGAGTGATCAGATCAATACAAAAGGGTTTACCAAGAGACGCATAAACAAAATAAGCATTAGGCATTAGAGTCTAAGGTAAAACCCACTTTAATGGTCACTTGCCAATGAGCAATTAGGCCTTCTTCTAAATGACCACGAGTTTCGATAACTTGAAACCAACGCAAATGTAGTAAACTTTTATTGGCTTCTGCAATCGCATTTTTGACCGCCTCATCTGAACTTATTGGTGATGATCCCACGAGTTCAATGACTTTATAAGTGTGACTCATAATAGCTCCTATTGTTAACTGCACATCTTTAGTTTCAGTGTAGTAAACAATAGCGCTATTCACCGCAGTATCGTTGAATAATAAACAGATAACGGTAAGCCGTTGAATCCGGGGGGCTCACACCGTTTTTCCCTAAGATAAGTTTTTTTCAACTACTCTCAACAGAGAACAACCAAATTCAACTTCATACAACTTCATACAACTTCATACAACTACATACAACTACATACAATTGCCAAGTCTACATTTGGCTTCGCCATGTCTGCCAGCTAATATTGATAAATTATTTTCATTTAAATCAATGTTATCTATAACGAGTTCATCCCAATTAGAACCGACGTCGAAGCACTTTAGTCGCTTCAATCATATTCCGCAGCGCGGGCTCAACTTCATCCCAGGTACGGGTTTTTAAACCACAATCAGGATTAACCCATAACTGTTTCACCGGCACTTTTTGCGACGCTTTAGTTATTAAGTCGACCATTTCATCAACGGTTGGAATATTTGGCGAATGAATGTCATACACACCGGGACCAATTTCATTAGGATAATGAAAATCTTCAAAGGCACTCAGTAGCTCCATACGCGAACGTGACGTCTCAATGGTGATAACATCAGCATCCATCGCCGCTATGGCATTAATGGTGTCATTGAACTCGCTGTAACACATGTGTGTATGGATTTGAGTTGCATCTTCAACACCTGCAGCCGATAACTTAAACGCATCCACCGCCCAGGTTAAATAATCTGCCCATTGGCTTTGTTTAATCGGTAAACCTTCACGAAATGCAGGTTCATCAATTTGAATAATGCCAATACCCGCTTTCTCTAAATCAACCACTTCGTCACGTACTGCTAATGCAAGTTGGTTAGCAATATCTTTACGTGGAATATCTTCACGAGCGAACGACCAATGTAAAATGGTCACCGGACCCGTTAGCATGCCCTTAACAGGCTTGTCGGTTAAGCTTTGCGCATAGGTAGCCCAGTCGACCGTCATTGGTTTGGGGCGAGACACATCGCCATAAATTAACGGCGGCTTAACGCAACGAGAACCATAACTTTGCACCCAACCAAATTGAGTAAACCCAACGCCCTCTAATTGTTCACCAAAATACTCCACCATGTCATTACGCTCAGCTTCGCCGTGAACTAGCACGTCGATACCCAGTTTAAGTTGACGAGAAATGGTGTCTTGAGTGACTTGCTCAAGCTGTGAACGGTAATCATTGTCATTGATTTCGCCTTTACGCCAGCGACTGCGTAAACCCCGAATAGCTGGCGTTTGCGGAAATGAACCTATGGTGGTTGTGGGTAATAATGGCAGCGCTAACTTTTGTTGTTGGGCAATGATACGGCGGGCAAATGGACTGTTACGTTCAAAATCATCAGCGGTTAGCTGCGACACACGTTCTACAACCTGCTGATTAGCTGCGGCAGCTTTTGCCAAGCGGCGTTGCTGGCAACGATCAATAATCGCTTGGCTAGTTGCTGAACCTTGCTCAACGATTAATTGATGAATTTCGTTAAGTTCAAATAATTTTTGTTTCGCAAAAGCTAATTGGCCAAGTAATGGCGTAATTAATTGTCTTTCAACCTCGACATCCACAGGACAATGCAACAATGAACATGAAGGTGCAATCCACAAACGATCGCCTAACATGGTCGCTAACTCGGTTACCTTCTGTGCAATCACATCAACATCAGCAGCCCACACATTACGGCCATTAACCACCCCAACAGAAAGTACCTGCTGAACGCCTAAAGCATTAACAAACACATCAAGCTGTTCTGGCGCGGTGACTAAATCAAGATGTAGCCCCTCAACCGGTAATGCACTCACCAATGCTTGATGATGGGCAATAGAACCGTAATAACTGGCGAGTAAAACCTTTAATGATGCTGGCTTTTGTTGCGCTAACGTTTGATAACTGTGGCTAATGGCTTGCTGCCACTCATCGGTTAAGTCTGCCGCTAATACCGGTTCATCAAGCTGTACCCAACTCACACCTTGGGCAGCAAAACGAGACAAAATTTGTTGATAGGCAACCAATAACTGCGGTAACAACGTCAACTTATTAAACTCAGAAAGGCTTTTAGATAAGTATAAATACGTCACCGGACCGAGCAGCACAGGTTTTGCTTGATGACCTAATTGCTGTGCTTCTGTGACTTCATCAAACAATTGTTCGAAGGCAATCTCAAATGTTTGATCAGCGCTTAGTTCTGGCACTTGGTAATGGTAGTTAGTATTAAAAAACTTGGTCATTTCTGCCGCACACGCATGTTGGCCGGTTTGCGAACGGCCACGAGCCACGCGAAATAAGGTGTCAATATCGACAGCGGCTGGGCTGCCATCAGCTTGAGTGGCCCGATGACGATCGGGGATCACATTTAAGGTCGCGCTCAGGGTTAGCACCTGGTCATAATAAGCAAAATCCCCTACTGGCAGTAATTCAACACCCGCATCTGCTTGCCACTGCCAATGAGTGCGCTTTAATTCACTGGCAACGTTTTTCAGCTCCGTTAATGTGGCTTCACCACGCCAATAACGTTCTAAAACAAACTTCAATTCACGCTGACGTCCTATGCGGGGAAATCCTAAACTTGAAATTTTCATACTGCTTTCCTTTTCGTTGAGCAAAAATTTATAGCCATTTATGTAGAAAAGCTACATAGGCGTCTGGACGTCTAGAAGTTTATTGTGTTACTCTGCTGTCAAGCAATCGAATTGATTTCATCAGCTAGTTGAGCAAGATTCATGTGGAGAGAAAATGATAGAGCTTAGACACCTTCGCACCTTGATGGCGTTAAAGGAAAGTGGCAGTTTAGCGGGTGCAGCTAAAAAACGGTTTGTAACCCAGTCGGCGCTTTCTCATCAAATAAAAGAGTTAGAGACACGAATTAACTCAACTATTTTTGTTCGTAAAAGTAAACCGTTAACGTTTACTCACGAAGGTTCACGTCTGCTGAATTTAGCGGAAGAAATCTTACCGAAAGTGATTGCAACCGAGTCAGATCTTAAACGCGGTTTAGAAGGTGAAAGCCAACAGCTTAAGCTCGGCATTGAATGCCACAGTTGTTTTCGTTGGTTAATGCCCGTTATTGAGCAATTTAAACAGCATGCGCCAGCAGCTCAAATTGACATTTCGAGCCGTCATTTATTTGATTCACTCAATGCGTTGGAGACGGGGAGTTTAGATATAGTGCTAACATCTGACCCTGTGCCAGGACATAGCGTCGCATATCAGCATCTATTTGATTTTGAAGTAAAGTTAGTCGTTGCTAGTGATCACGCATTAGCGGCACAAGCGTTTGTCACGCCAGCGCAATTGGCAAAGCAAACCTTAATCAGTTACCCCGTGCCTTTAGCGCGTTTAGACATATACAAACACTTTTTAGAGCCCGCGGGGATTGAACCTGGCGAGCAAAAGCAATGCGATTTAACCTCCATGCTGTTACAAAGAGTAGCCTGTAATGATGGCGTAGCAACCCTACCAACTTGGTCTATCCGAGAGAGTCAGGGGCTAAGCCTTACTGCGGTAAAATTAGGAGCAGAAGGACTAAAACGTCCTTTGTTTGGGGCCTATCGTCGCGATGCCACTAATGCAAATTTAATCCAAAAGTGGCTCGAACTGGTAGCAAGTGAAGGCATAAATCTACAACGGGTTGATTAATAAACCTCGTTTAGACAGTACGCGTCGAAGCACAAGTCCTGGAGAATCAGGGTTTTGTGTTTGGCGTAAGTTATGTGCAATCAAAAATTCTTCGCGTAAATCATCATCTAGCCCTAATGACGCAAATGCTTCGAGCGATAACTGCTGTTGTTGTTTATCAATAAGCGACTTCAATACTTTTAACGATACTGGTCGAGACAACTCAGCATTTAAATAAGCAAAAGCGGTTAACGCAATCACCTGCCCAAACACACTAAACAACGCTAATGTTTGCATTTCATCCGCATCGATTTTAGTGCCTACACCAATGTCGTTGTCTTCACGTAACAGTTGTATGCAATCCACCGCAATGGTTTCATTTAATGCCCAATAGCCTTGAACCAGTTTTTTGTAAGGCTCAGAAAGTTCATCAAGCCTTTCTTTAAGGTAAAACGAAAACGCGTAGCGATAAATGTTCACTTGGCCCAAACGGATTAAGGCATCTTTTACACTACGGCTTTTTGTTGATATGACACCTGCTGTTTGCGCGGTATTACTGCGTAACAATAAATGTGCTGCCAAAGCAGGATCCGCTGAAATGATATCGATAACGACTCGAATATCTGCTTCGTTAATCAGAGATTTTTTTAATGGAATTAATATGCCACGACGACCAATGACTTGCTCTTCATTGCCAATAATAGCTTGAACTTGAGTAAGGACTTGTTGCTCAAGATTAGTCATATTCATCAGTTACCTTTTCTTAGAATAAATCACTTTATTCATTAATTTAACGATATATTAAAACGAAAGCCAGTAATAGTTTACTGGCTTTCGAAAGGTTATTCGCTAAAAAAAGATAATCTAGAAACGATAACCCGCAGTCAGTCTAATTGAGCGACCAGTACCAGAATAATAACCACTGCCATAAGCCGAGTAATAACCAGTGCCAACATAATCTTCATCAAGCAAGTTATCTACACGTAAGCTACCATTCCAACCTGAATAGGTATAGTTAAGCGCAAGGTTTGTTAGCACGTAACTGTCTAACTTATCACCGGTATTGCTGTTGTCGCCTTCCATGTAACGCTCACCAGTGTAAACACCTTCAACAAACGCTTGCCAATTATCAGCAAAATCATAGCTTACGAAGGCTTTACCTGAATGTTTTGCCACCCAAGATAACGCTTTACCGTCGTTCTCACCTTGAGTGAACTCGGCATCAATATAGTCGTACGAAGCACCTAGCAGCCAGTCATTTGATAACTGCACATCATAAGCAGTGCTCACACCAAAGCGGCGAGATTCATCGGCGTTTACGTTAGCACCACCTCCATAAGGCCCATCTGTACGACCGCCTTCGTAAACAATCTCATCTTCTAACTCAAGTTGATAAGCATTGATTTTTAATGTTTGAGTTGTAGTGGTAAAGTCCCAACCTGCTTCGTAAGAACGGCCTGTTTGTGGATTTAAACCTTGTACATCAAGCGGGGTGTAAGCTTGTTCATCGACTTTGGCAAAACGGAAGTTATCATTTGCACGGACATAAAAACGATGTTCACTGCTTGGGCGAAAATTTAACCCTAACTCCAACGCATGGGCGTCATTATCGATTTCAATACGGTTCGGATAAAGTAATTGGTCATATAAATCGTCAGTCACTTCAGAATAACGACCACCAACAACATAAGATAACGTCGGCGTTATCGGTACCGATGCTTGCACATAAGCGCTCTTTTGTGTTTGTTCATTATTTCGTTGCGTATAAAGTGTATCGAAATCAGCTTCACCTTTACTCACATCAATACCAGCAACAAAATTTAAATCACCATGTTCTAAATGATAGTTAGCAGTAGCTTTAGGTGAGAAACTTAATAAGTCGCGCTCAATACGCCCTGCTCCACCAAATAACAGACTCGTGGTTGATGTATCCGAGTAGGTTAAATCAGCACCTAAGGCCCAAATATTATTCAGCTGGTATTGATAACCGCTGCGCAATGCTGTGGTTATTTCATGAGAAAATTCACCTTCAGAAAATGATGCTACTTGGCGAGGATCTGCTTCGTACTGCGCCAGCGTTAGCGCGCCTGGTGCTTGGCGATCGTTATCAAAATGATTAACTTCAACATAGAAGTCTTCGGTATCTGTTTGATATTGTAAGCGACCTAGAATAGAACTAGTTTCATTGTCATTATTATCGCGGTAATTATCACTTTCGTTATAGCTGGCCGCTAAAAAGTAACGCCATGCATCGTTGATAGCCCCTGAAATATCGCCCTTAGCTTCATAGGTATCAAAACTGCCACCACTAACCTGTAAACCACCACCCGTTTCTGTCGGTGCTTTGGTAATGATATTGATCACGCCGCCAACAGCTTGGTCACCATATAGTACCCCTGCACTGCCTGATAAAATCTCAATACGCTCAACTAAGTTAATCGGGATCGACTCAATGCTCGGTGCCGCAATATCAATATTATTCAGTCTGCGTCCATCGACTAAGATCAGCGTGTTATTAGCGGCTTGTGATGCAGAAAACCCACGCATAGAAAATACACTGCCCGAGTTATTATCCGACACCTGAATACCAGATTGTCCACGTAATAAATCGGTTAAATTGGTGGCGCCGCTCATTTGAATATCAGCAGCATCAATGACATTAACATTGGCAGCAATATTTAATGGCTTGGCAGCATTACGGCCAATAACCACAATGGTTTCATCCATGCTGATAGCCGAAGACGAGGGGGATGTAACAACTGATTCAATCGCAACAGCATTAACACTTGCGACACTGAAGACAGCACTTAATAACAGTGCAATTTTTGTTGGTTTAGTACCCATTTACCTTTAACTCCTGAAAGGAAAAATGGGGCAATAACGCCGCAATATAAAACTCCTCTTGGGCCTTATTCTACAGAAAGGTTCTATAAATAAGCACACAAGCGGTATCACATTACATTTCGAGATCTGCCCACCGAAATCATCGAAATCACCTTTAAGGCCGGTCTCCGGACTAAGGTTATGGCGTTACACTAAAGGTAAACGCACGCGAGTCGAGATGATTAACGCAAGGTTATTGCGCACCTGACTCTCACCAATCACCGTTGCGGGGGCAGTACCAGATTTACACTGGTTTCCCGATTATCCTGCTTTGGTCTATCGTTTCAAAGCAAGCACCGTAAAGATTGACTATTAAATTATCATAAGTTGATATTCAACTCATGATTGAAAAATATCTGTTGTTATGTCTGCGTTAACATTGAGTACCATAGTACTGTCTGACTAATGAGTGACATCCCAAAATATTAGCGCGGCGATTATAACGGATCCTAAGGTGAAGTTGATACTAACAAAAGCTTAACTCACAGATTATTCAACTTGTCGGGCATTCAACATGTTACGAGAGTGACACTAGAAATGGCCAACAACGCTATCAACACGGCACTAATTATATCAACACAGCGCTAATATATGAATATGTCGTCAATGTTAGCGATAAATGTCGACGTTAAGGTTGGCTCATGAAGTTACGATAATTATCGATAGTGATAGGAGCTGTCTCTGTGGTAAAAATGGCTGTACGAATGGATTTATGGATTAAGTAGACATTTTCGTCATCACTTATCACCGTAAAATAGCCCATCTCACCTTGCGGGCTGGAAACATAAGACGCTTCAACCACTGTGGAAGAATGATGAATATTAGGCATACTGGTGCAGCCTAATAAACCATGTACAGCCTCGAGCCCATCGACTTTAGAACTGCCTAGCTGTTGATAAACAATTTTGCCTTCACAATGTTCTTGATATGTCGCCGCCATCGAATCTAAAAACTGGTCGGGTTCAACGTCATTTGCTAAGCCTTTAAACCCCTGCATACAGACTAAACGAGACCAATCATTTAATGATTCATTGGATGGAATAAACTCAGCCATTGTCATATCGCCACGTTTATCGCTGAATGCAAGCTTCCAATCTAATGGCGGTAAAAAGCCAAATTTTTCAGATAGAGCCGTGAGTTTTTGAACATCCTCAGACATCACCATAGCACCTGATGAGTTGTCATCTTCGCCAAATGCCATCAGTGCTGGAAGTGTCGCAGATGCACTACTCGGGAACAGGAACATAATTCCTAGACAGCCCGAGCAGCCGATAATTGCAGCAATCTTGTTCATCCAAATGAATCCTTATTTGGTCAAGAAAGAGATAAGTTGACTAAAAATCATTCTAATTAGGTATATCCTATCCTGAACATACAAAAATTGACACTTATCGATAACATTTACATCGTTGGTAAGATGTTAGTTTAGTTCTTCGTCATCTTCGTCTTCAGCATCGTCTTCATCTTCAGCATCGAATAACTCTTCTTCATCGACGGCAGATTCTGCAGCTATAGCCGCTGCTAAACTTTTAGCTTTAAGGTGCTTTTCAGTTTTACGCTTGTTACGATCAACTTGCTTAGATAAAAAACCTTGCAGTGATTGCTCGCCCCATGCAGTAGCTTCTGCTTCTGAAGCAAAACCATCTTGGCTTTTTGATACTATGGTTTTAGTCGATGTCATACGACGAGTGATTTCGGTTTTCCACGTGTTTTCAATTTGAATAACACGTAAAGCATACTTTTTGCTATCGCTCATAATCTATTCTTTCCTACTTAAGGTATCACAGGCTAAAACCCATGAAATTTCAGCCGCGCAGTGTACTCGAAACGCACGAGTTTGGGCAGCTATTTAATGGTTATTTTTGCAGCTTATTTGAAAAATTAACTCAGTGGCAAGCGTAATGCTGCCACTGGAGAAAATATGATGAATAAAATCTCGCTGCGATGCGGTTATTGTTTCACTAATTGGTTAGAACCAACAATCATCATTTCACATTTATGGCAGTCAAACACCAACTTCAATTTATCTTTACCGACGTCTAAAAACATTGGGTCGGCTTTAATCCCTTCAACTTCTTTCGGGCATAAGTTAAAGCTGTAACGCAAACAATGTTTGGTCACCATTAACGGTGCATCATGCAACACGTTATTTTTCTCATAGGTATCTTCAATTTGAATCACCCCATGCTGATGATAAAACGATTTAGCTTTTTCGTTAGCCACGTTAGATAAAAAGCTCAATGCTTTTTGTGGGAAACGCGCCGTTTTATCGTGCACCCAACGCTCTGGTCGTTGGTAACTCGTCACCCTTGTGGCCATTAATGCACTCACAGCATCGCGGCGTAGCTCGTTTACCACAGAGGCAGGTAAAAACCACATTTGCTCCGTCAGTAAATTAACCTTATTCAATACAAAATCACTGCTGCCAAGTTTGCTAAGTTGCTTTTTCAGATTTTCTGCCGTTTTAGCTTGATCATTCGCAGGGGCTTTATCACAGGCTAAGGTAACGGTTGCACTTATACCGTGTACATCGGTGATGGTTAATCCGACGCCGTCATCGGTATCAAAAAATTGCATATCAACAGCTATTTTACGCGTGGCAGAATCTTTATTTAAGATAGCTTCAAACTTATGATCGAAGTTACGGAACATCATCACGCCAATTTTAAGATCTTTAGGCACCTCAGTTAAATACAAGGTATTACCGTCGGCGCGGTTAATGCGCACACCGGAGAGCTTATCGTCAGACAACCGCTGGGTTTCATAATGTTCAACAAAGAAACATAAGCCATCACCATTGTTAAAATGAATGTCTTTGCCACTTTCACTGGTATCGATTTTAATAAAGTCTTTACCTACTTGGGTGATACGGCCCACTTTTTCACCGATAAACTTAGGCGAACTAAAATGCTCAATGGCCTCAGTGCGTTCATTGACAAAATAATCTGTTTTACCGCGGTTAAAACTTTTATCAGGATCGGGCGTAAAATTAAACTCGCAACGACCATGAGAAATAGATTCTACATCATTGCGTTTAGCAATAATGGCATCCAGTTGTTGACGGTAATGTGCGGTAACATTCTTGAGGTAAGTAATGTCTTTTAAGCGGCCCTCAATTTTAAATGAGCTAATGCCCGCATCAATTAAGGCTTCTAAATTATCCGTTTGGTTATTGTCTTTTAGTGATAATAAATGCTTATTTTCAGCTAATACTTCACCTTCACGCGTAGTCAAATTACACGGTAATCGACACATCTGTGAACATTCACCGCGATTAGCACTGCGATTAGAATATGCATGGCTTAAATTACATAAACCGCTATAACTGACACATAACGCACCATGAATAAAGAACTCTAACTTCATTTTTGTGCTAGCAGCAATGTCGCGAATTTGTGGAATATTCAACTCACGAGCTAACACGACTTGTGAAAAACCGACTTGTTCGAAAAAAACCGTTTTTTCTGGGCTACGGTTATCAGTTTGGGTACTCGCATGTAACGCGATAGGTGGAAGATCTAATTGTAAAACCCCCATGTCTTGAACAATCAAGGCATCGACACCGGCTTCATAAAGTTGCCAAATAAGCTTTTGCGCTTTATCAATCTCGTCATCCATTAAAATGGTATTGAGCGCCACAAACACTTGGGCATGGTAACGATGAGCAAATTCAGCTAAGCGAGCGATGTCTTTAACGCTGTTGCCAGCATTATGACGCGCGCCAAATGCAGGGCCGCCAATATAAACCGCATCAGCACCATGACGAATAGCTTCAATGCCATAATCAGCATTTTTAGCCGGTGCTAACAGTTCAAGTTGGCGCTTTACAGGCGCCTCAGGGGTGAACAATTCTACAGAAACCATAATGTTAATTAAATTTCGCATTGATTCGGATAAAAAAGTGCGCCAGCATACTAATATTGTCGCATTGACATAAGTATGTTGACGCACTCACATAGCTTTATACTTTAGCAAACTTTGAACAAAGTTCTAAGTAAATTCGTTGCTAATTACCGCTTAAACAACTGCTGAATATAGCTTATAAAAACAACTCTTGGATGTTTTTAAAGTCAGCTTTGCCTTCAGCAATTTCTTGCGGATTAAGCCCAGACACTTCATGGGGAAACACTAACCAATCTTCAGATGAATGAATAAAATATTCAGGTTTTAAGTCTACTTTAGTGTTTTTTGGCTTGTAATAAGGGCATGCGATACGGATATCGGTTGGCATGTTCAAACGCATGAACTTTCTTAATTTACCAATAAGTGCATCAATACTGCGGCCAGAGTCAAATACGTCATCAACGATCAACAAACCATCGCTAGCATTGGCATTTTCAATAATGTAATGCAAACCGTGTACTTTGATATTCTTATCTTGTTTGTCAGTGCCAATACCATAATAAGAAGACGTTCTAACGGCTATATGGTCAGTTTCAACTTTCTTGAAATCAAAATACTCTTGGACTGCAATACCAATTGGAGCGCCACCGCGCCAAATACCCACGATAAACTGAGGTCGAAAGCCACTATCATATACTTGTGCAGCGAGTCTAAATGAATCTTCCAGTAGTTGTTGCGCACTAATAAAGTGTTTATCTGTCATTGGTTAAGCCCCCGATTATTTTATTGCGGAGAATTTTATACCAAATAAAGCTTTCTTGCCTGTAAGAATAGGAATTAATTGATCAAACCCATAAAAATAAAAATGTTGATCAAATCATAATATGACTCAATATTGATTGTTACCTATTTGAAGCATGCTCGTATCGGCTATCATGTCACGCGGAACCAATCTGTCATCAGTAAGCATACTATCAAGTTAACGTATTCGCTGAGTGGCCAAATAGGCTTATTGGTGGAGATAAATCTACTTGTCATTGAAAACGACTATGGCATAGTGGGTTTTAATGACAAGTAGATTAATCGCCAATTCAGGATGAATACGCCACTATGCTGCTCAATAAAACCTTACACAATACTTACGGTACTGGACTGGCAAACACCACGGACAGCAACGAACTCAATGTGCCCAAAGGTGACAACCCGCTCATATGGCCTGTGCTGAGTTTATTGCAATCATCAAATCAAAGTTGGAAAGTGCATCATTTAGCCAGTGAATTACAAACTAAAGGTTTAATGCATAACCTTGACCCATTACCCGAAAAAGACCTATTCAAACGCAATTTTCTCCTGATGAACGCCTTGTATGAATTACAAGACATACTGATGCCCAAGCAGTGGTTGCAAGTGAAGGCGATGGAAATCCAAATATTTCGGATCATTCCAGCCAGTGCTGATATACAACATATTCGCGATGGTGCATTACGTGACTATTATCTCGATTGGAACAATTATGATTCCAGCGTAAACGTTGTACGGGAAATGCTTGAGTCATTCTGGTCTAGCTTTCAAGAGTATATTGGCGTTAACACACAGTTGATGCACAAAGGTCATGCGTTAAAAGTGTTTGAACTTGATGAAACCGCAACCAATAAAGACATTCGCAAGCAATGGCGTAAGTTAGCATTAAAATGGCATCCCGATCGTGAACAAGGTAATGCTGAACGCTTTCGAGAAGTGTGCGAAGCATGGCAAACACTCAGAGATTAGCGTTGATCGGTAAACTACCGTGGTTGAACACTCTTCATCCACAGCCGTTATCGTTGTCAGCACTAAAATGTTCAGGGTGACTGTTCTACATTCATCCTTCCACATCAGCCCTGCTAATTCAACATGCCATATCGGCCTTGCCACATAACCCAACAACAATGAACCGCTTATGACCACTCTTCATCCACAGCCATTATCGTTGTCAGCATTTAGATTACTGTTCTACATTCATCCTTCTATATTATCCCTGCTAATTCAGCATGCCATATCGGCCTTGCCACATAACCCATCAACAATGAACCGCTCATGACCACGCAATAGTGACATTGGCACAGATCATTAACCTCACAGCAATATCTGAACTTTATTAAAGGATTATCCTCATAAAGCACGCATCGATCACGAAATTAGCGTCTTTTTGATTGATGATTTAAGCCATAATTCAGCTAACAAACTTACCCTAATTAGCTCAAGCAGATTAATCGAATCCTAGTGACTATTTACTACTAACATCGATTTACTACTTACATTGATTCGCTATTAACATAGATTAGCTATTAACATAGATTTGAGGTTTACATGATTAAATATTTTGCCATAGTACTAACGCTCATCACCGCCTCGTTTAGCACATTTGCTACACCATTTGTTGAGGGTAAGCACTATACCCAGATTTCTAACAACATGGTTCCAAGTGAACCTAAAGTCACTGAATTCTTCTCGTTCTATTGCCATAACTGTTTCAATATGGAAAGCCAGTATCTACCTGAAATCAAGGCGGGTTTAGACAAAAAAATCGCTTTCGACAGCAAACATGTCGACTTTATGAATAGCGACTTGGGCACTGAAGTCATGCGCGCATTAGCGGTTATTCATGAACTAGATAATAAAGAAGCGTTAAAAATAGCCATGTTTGGCGCGATCCAAGGCAAAGATAATACCGGCGGTCACGACCACGCTGCAGCTGGACATGAACACCAATCACAAATTAATAACCGTGATGATATTAAAAATGTTTTTGCTGAGTTTGGTGTCGATGCAGAGCAATATGACACGGTAGCAGACAGTGCAGACACCAATAAAAAGTTAACCATGTGGCGTCAACAGCAAGTGTCGTATGCAGTACAAAGTGTACCGGCATTTATTGTTAACGATAAATACGCTATCAATTTAAATGAAATGCGTAGCTTGGACGATATCATTGGGGTCATTAACTACTTAGCATTAAAGCAGTAGTGCTAACCAATACAAAAATGGCTATCCAATGGATAGCCATTTTTTATCTCTATTGCTTAACTCGCTGTGGTATAAATTGCATAACTTAATCGCGGTAAGGTCACCGTTAACTCTGCTGATACGGCCTGTGCGGCATCTTCAATTGGTGGCACTACAACATCTGGCCATGTGGTCATTAAGCGATAACGCTTGCCCTCTTGGGTGACATTAATCGTCTGCGCTTGCTCACCGCTATTAAACACCATCAAAAACTCTGCCCCTGTTTCAGGGTCTACCCGAGCAAATGCAAACATGTCTTTGTCTGCTTGATAAAAGCGGTCTTGATATTGACCACGACGCAAAATAGGATATTGCTTACGCAGTTCACTCAGTTTTGCTATTGCTTGATACAAAGGGTGTTTAGGGTCAAAGTTATCATCTGCGGTCGTCGCGTTCGTGCCCAGTAAAATATTGTCATTGTAGCTAGCAACGTGAGATGCAAACATATCTTCTCGTGCGTCAATGTCATTGCCATCGCCCGTAAATCCTTGCTCATCACCATAATAAATCACTGGAATACCGCGAGATAAAAACATAAACGCATGCGACAAAATACTGCGTTGCAGTTTATCGGCTGAGCTTACATCAGGATTGGCTTGATTGACGAAATAGCCAGTGCGGCCCATGTCATGATTACCTAAAAAAGTCATCAATAAATCAGCCTGGCTGTCGTCATCTTGATATAACGAATCTTGGGCAAATAATTGCTGGGCTAATACAGGACTCTTGCCGCGATAAAAAATATCTGCCGCAGTTTGTTGAAACGCAAAGTCCAATACCGAAGGTAACTTGCCTTGGGTAGTAAAAACGCTGAGGTTGTTAGGGTTGGTATCGTACACTTCACCAAACACATGAAACTGAGGAATGCCTTGCGCCTTGGCAAAGTTAACGATTTCAGGGCTAAACGTTTGCCAAAATGACAAGTCCACATGTTTAACCGTGTCGATCCTAAATCCATCTGGCTTAAATTCTTTAATCAGATTTTGGTAAATATCAACCATGCCAGATACCACTTGAGGATCTGCGGTATTAAGATCATCTAAGCCACTAAAGTCGCCATTTAATGAGCTCTCACCTTTGAATGTGCTATCACCTTGGTTGTGATAAAAACGCGGGTCATTTAACCAATCAGGCACTTTTACACTCGCTTGATCTTGCGGCACAAACGGCGTGTAACTGTCGCCCTTTTCAACTTGAGCTAACGACTTGTATTCGCAATGGGTTTGCGGCGCAATAAACTCTCCCGACGCTTGATGACACTCTTGGTACTTGATGACATCGGCCGTGTGGTTAGTAATAATATCAAAAAAGACTTTTATACCGCGTTGATGTGCCGAGTCTATTAGCTGTTTTAAGTCTGCGTTAGATCCAAAATGCGGGTCTATTTCGGTAAAGTCGACAATCCAATAACCATGATGCGCAATGCCATCTGATTGAATGGCCTTATTTCGCAATAATGGCGTCATCCAAATCGCGGTAATACCAAGGTTTTGGAGATAATCTAACTTTTGTTCAATGCCTAAAATATCACCGCCATGAAAACCGCGACTGCTGCTAGTATCAAAACCACCCGCTGAAATTGGTTTAGAGGTAGAGCCGTTGTCATTACTGCTATCGCCGTTATAAAAACGGTCTGGCAATACAAAATAGAAAATATCGTCCCGAACATCACGATGTAAGTAATCTTGGTATATATCAGCTTGTACGCTTGGTTGTGGCAAAGGCTGAACGGCCGACGCTACCACTTCTGTTTCTGCCTGCTGACATCCACTTAACACCAATGCTGCACTCAATAGTGCCCATGTTGTCTTGTTCATATTGTCTTAGAATCCTTTAATTGAATGGCATCGAGAAATGCTCGGGTATTGCTCAAACATGCTGTAGTGATGATTAAGGTAACTCATGTCCTTTATCGCTGACATACAATGCATACCAACACCAATGCTGCACTCAATAGTGCCCATGTTGTCTTGTTCATATTGTCTTAGAATCCTTTAATTGAATGGCATCG